>CAXTPM010000613.1:1565-3534 GCA_964245865.1 uncultured Fimbriiglobus sp.
CGCAGCCGCGCCTTGCCCGCCCCGGCATTCCCCCCGGCGAACAGCGCCCGCGCCGCCCGGCCGTCGCGCCACCCGGCCAGCACCACCGCGAGCGTCACGGCGCCCAGAACCATCAGGTAAGTGTTGCCGCGCCGGTACGCCAGCACCACACCCAGCACGCACGACCCGGCGATTAGAACGGCGTAGGCCCGGCCAAGCCGGCGGTGCCAGGCCGCGCGGGCGCCGAACTTCGGCGCGAGCATCACGACTAGTCCCAGGACGACCGCGCCGAACCCGGCGGCGAGGTGCAGCAGGCGCCCGAGCGCGGCGAGGTCGGCTGGGGTCACGAATGTTCCCTGGGGTCAGCCCCGCCCAGTTTCCGCCGGAGGTGTTCCGCCACGGCGGGGTCGCGCGACTCGGCGAACGCCACGAGGTCGGGGTAGAAGTCGTCGCCGGTTTCGAGCGAACTGCCGCGCCCGATCAGGTAGTCGGCGATGGCCGCGGCCGCGCCGACCTCGCCCGTGGCAGCCATGTCGATGCCCCACACTAGCGCCGTCCACCCGGCGTCATCGACTTGATTGATGTCGTGGCCGGCCTCGACGCACTCCCGGACTCTCGCCAAGTCTTGGCAGTAGGCGGCGTAGTGGAGCGCGGTCATCCCGCGCTCGCCCGGTGCGGGCACGATGTATTTTGGCTTGTCCGTCACGTCGGCACCCTCTCGGCCCGCTCGCAGACCAGGGCCACGGCCGAGGCGACCGTGGCGAATGCCCACCACACGAGAAGGATGGGCTTACTCAGGTCGCGGAGTGCCCCGCCGGCGAGATCGGCGGCGAGCCACGCCCCCTGCACCGTCAGCGAGACGCACCAGCCCGCGCGGCGCGCCGCCAGACTCGGCGTGGAGGTGGCGCGAATCGCGTACCCGGCGGTCAGCGCGTAGCCAACGCCGAACGGCAGCGGGAACAGCGCGAACGCGCCGAACAACCAGAGCAGCAGCACGCCCCACGCCGCGCCACCGAGCGCGAGGATGCCGGCCAGGACGCGCGGCAGTAGGTGGGCCATTGGTGTCTCGGCGGGCGGGGTGGTGGGCTTCCCAATTCTAGCCCCGCACTGGCCGCCGGCGCCCCTACTTCGCCAGCCAGCCGCCGTCCACCGGCAGGCTGTGCCCCGTCATGAAGCTCGCCGCGTCGGACGCTAGGAACAGCACCGCGCTCGCCACCTCGTCGGCCCGGCCGATGCGGCCCAGCGGGTGCATCGCGGCCATCCCGGCCCGCATCGGCGAGTCGGGCGGGGCGAAGCGGTCGATCATGTCGGTCTGGATCGCGGCCGGGGCGACCGCGAAGACGCGCACGCCCTTCTCGGCGTATTCGAGTGCCACACTCTTGACGATCCCCTCGACCGCGTGCTTGCTGGCGATGTAGACCGAGTTGTTCGCCATGCCGACGTGCCCCGCCACGCTGCTGGTGACGACCGCGACGCCCTTGGTTATCAGCAGTTCGGGGACCGCGTACTTGAGCGTCAGGAACACGCCCTTGACGTTCGCGCCGAACACCTTGTCGTACTCGGCGACCTCGAACGCGGTGACGGCCCCCGACGACTCGACCCCGGCGTTGGCGAACACGATGTCGAGCTTGCCGTAACGATGCACGGTCTCGGCGACCAGGCGCTTCACGTCGTCTTCGAGCGCCACGTCGGCGGCGACGAAGTGGGCCTCCCCGCCGCCGGATGTGATGGCCTCGGCGACCGCGAGTCCCTCCTTGCCGCGGCGCCCCGAGAGGACGACCTTCGCGCCCGCCCCGGCGAAGGCGCGGGCGGTCTCAGCGCCGATGCCGCTAGTCCCGCCGGTGACGAGGACGACTTTGCCAGTGAACTGGGGCACGGTGGGGAACTCCGGGGCGGGGTGGTGTCTGGGCCGGGTTTACCGGCGTCGGGGCGGGTTATTACTCGATTCCCCTCTTTCCCAACTTGTCGGCATGCGTCAAACTATCGTCCG
>CAXTPM010000614.1:0-3529 GCA_964245865.1 uncultured Fimbriiglobus sp.
TTCTGGAACTGCCCGATCCGCTCGAGGAAGGCGGCGTTGCTGGGGTACTTGGCCATCTGCTTGAGCAGGGATTCCATCGCCTCCGCCGGCTTCATCCCGGCCAGGGTCCGGCGGAGCAAGGTGACTCGGGCCAGCGTGTCGGGAGGCAGGAGCCGTTCTTCCTTGCGGGTCCCCGACTGCTGAATGTCGATCGCCGGCCAGACCCGGCGCTCGGCGAGCCGGCGGTCGAGAACGCATTCCATGTTGCCGGTGCCCTTGAACTCCTGGAAAATCACGTCGTCCATGCGCGAGTTGGTCTCGATCAGCGCCGTGCCCAGGATGGTGAGCGTGCCGCCCTCCTCGAACGCGCGGGCGGCGCCGAACAGCTTCTTGGGCGTGTCGAGCGCGCGGCTATCCACGCCGCCGGAGAGGGTGCGGCCCCCGGCGCGGACGTTCTTGTTGTACGCGCGGGCCAGTCGCGTGAGGCTGTCCAGCAGCACCACGACATCCTTGCCCTGCTCGACTAAGCGCTTGGCGCGCTCCATCACGATCTCGGCGGTGCGCGTATGCACCGACGAATCCTGGTCGTTCGAGGACGAAATCACGTCCGCTTTGACCGTGCGGCGGAAGTCGGTAACTTCCTCGGGCCGCTCGTCCACCAGCAGCACCACGAGGTGAACTTCGGGGTGGTTCTTCAGAATCGCCTGGGCGATGTGCGAGAGCAAAACAGTTTTGCCCGAGCGCGGCGGGGCGACGATCAGGCCGCGGGTGCCCTTGCCGATGGGCGTGAACAGGTCCATCACCCGCGTCGTCAGCGGCTCGGGGCCGGTCTCCAGGTTCAGCCACGACGTGGGGTCCACGGCGGTGAGTTCGTCCCAGTCGCGCCGCACGAAGGTCTTGGGATCGGCGCCCTCGATGCGCTCGACCGTGGCGAGCCTCGGGCCGGCGGGTCCGCCCTTACGCGCGGTCTCGAGGAACCCCGCGACCATCAGGCCGGGCTTGAGGCGGTGCTTCTGCACCAACTGCTGGGAGACGTAGGGGTCCGACGGCTTCGGGGCGAACTGCTTGGCGGGGTCGCGCAGGAACCCGTAGCCCTGCGGGTGCATCTCCAGAATGCCGCGGCCCACAGCGGGCGGGGCGGGGGGCGCCTGGACCGGCGGGGCGCCGTTGGGCTGGGGCACGCCATTGGCCTGCGGCGGGGGGGGGAGTTGGACCGACTTGGGCGACGGCGACCGGGGTGTCATGCGGGGACTTTCGCCTTCGGCCCGGCCATACGGAACGGGCGCCTAGTGGGAACGAGCGCCTGCGCCGTGTGGCCGGGCCGGGTGAGACTTCGAGGAACAACCGCCGCCTGGGAAGGAGCCGACCCGCTCGCAACGACTGCGGCGCGGCTCGCGGACTCGACCAGGCACTCACAAAAGCGTCAACAGGGGGGAAGGCCGCGGCGCCAAGCGGAACGGGCGCGGGCCATCGGGCGATGAGATTCTAGACGACGCCCCCCCGGTTCGCCAAGAGCATTTTCCGCGAGGGGGCGAGAATGTGGGCGGGGCGGGGGAAAGTCTCACACCTTCGGGTACGGCGTCGTCAACTCCACGCCGCCGTCGGGCAGCGGCGTCCGCACATAATCACTGAACAAGTTGGGCGATTCCGCCTGCAAGACATCCAAGAGCGCCGCGGCCAGTTGGCGAATCTCCGGCTCGGCGTGGCGCGACCCGCGGCTCTCCAGGAAGTGCCGCAGCGCCCGCGCGTTGGCGGTCACGGTGATCTTCGTCTCGGTGGCGTTCGGCAGCACGCTCCGCGCCGCCTGGCGCGCCGCCTTGCGCCGGGCGGTGCGCCCCTCCTGGCCCGGCTGCTGGAACGCGGGGTCGGCGGCCAGCTTCGCGTTCAGCCTCTCGGCGAGCGCCACATACGCCGCGTGCGAGTGCCGCACCGATTCGAGCCACAGCGCGTGCAACTCGGGGTCGGCCGCGATCACCTGCGGCTCGACGTACTCCGCCACGCTCTCATCGACGTAGCGCTGGCTGAGCTGCGAGTACGAGAAGCCGGCGCGGTGGCGAACTAACTCGTGCGAGAGGCTGCGCGAGATTCCGGTAATCAGGAACGTCCAGGCCGCGTGCTCCAAGACCGAGCCGTGGCCGACTTCCTTGATGTGGTCCAGGTAGGCTCCGTTGCCGCCGGGGCGCGGCTTGGCGAAGCTCATGTAGCAGACGCGCCCCGCCGTCTCGGTCACGACCTCGGCCGCGACGCTGGAGTCGGTCTGCCAGCTCACGCCGTGGTCCGCCAGGAATCGGTCGAGTTCGGGCTGGCTGAACTGCTGCCGCGCCAGCACGTACACCGCCGGCGCGGTCAGCACCGTCACGGGCGTGGGAGGCGTCGCGGTCGCCCCGCCGGTTCCGTCGGCGGGGGTCGAGTCGTCCAGTCGCGCGTCGCCCATGACGAGTTCCTTTGCCAATCCGGGTGGGGACAGGGGGCGGGGCCATCGCACACGCGCCGGGCACGCGTCAAGCCGAACCGCCTGCGCGGCCGGCACGACCGGGGACTTGGCGGGCTTTGGGGCGGACTTCCGGGGGCTTCTCACTCGGCAAAGTCGCCCCCGCCGGCTTAAGATAAGTAGACGCCCCAAGCCGCCCCGCCACCCGAGGAGCGCCATGCGACCGCCGCCGGCCCTCCTCATCGCCCTCGCCGCCGGGCTAGTCGCCCCCGGCCGCGTTGCCGCGCAGGTGCCCCCGGCCAGTGCCGCGCCGCCGAGCGTCTGCCACGTGCGGGGCAAATTGCTGGAGCGCGGGTCGCAGACCCTCGTCGCCTGGACGATCGAGGCGAAGTGCAAGGTCCGCGCGGCCCGCACGCCGGTGCTGCTGGGGGCGCAGAAGGCGTTCCTGACCAAAGCGACCGGCCCCGGCGGATCGACGCCGACGCTGACCCCCACCGACGCTGGGCTGGTGTACGAACCCGACTCGGCCGGCGAATCGACACTGGTGCTGGAACTGGAGTCGCCGGTGAGTCGCCGCGCGGGCGCCGGGGAGGTCGGCGTCGAACTCGGCCTGCCACGCGCCGTCGTCACCACCATCAGCCTGACGCTCCCCGAGGGGGTGGCGCGGGTGCGCGTCACGCCGCGGGGCGAGGTCGCCACCGTGGAAGACCGCGCGGCGCTCGACCGACCGGCGGGGGAACCCGGCTACCCGCTCGGCCCCTGCGACGGGGTCGAACTGGCGTGGGCTCCCCCCAGCGCCGCGGCGCGCCCGGCCCCCGCGCCGCGCCGCGCCGAGATCGAACTGACGGCGCGCGTGGACGAGAACGCCGTCGAGACCACCGCGAAGTTCCGCCTGAGCGGCCCGGCCGAGGAGTGGCAGTTCCTGTTCCCCGCCGAGGGGACCGTGGCGGCGCAGCGGGCCGCGCCTTCGGCGCCGCGGGGGGGCATGGAGCCGATGCCGGGGGGCGACCCCGACCCCGGCGGGCGCGCCGCCGGGCTGACCCGCCCTGCCGACCCCGCGCGCCCTGTCTGGACGTTCCGCCCCGCCGACCCCGACGCGGAATGGCTGCTCACCGCCAC
>CAXTPM010000615.1:0-3528 GCA_964245865.1 uncultured Fimbriiglobus sp.
TGGAGGCCGTGCGCACGCGCAAGCCCGAGTGGGCAGGGCTAGGCCTCAGCGCGGAGGACGGCGTCGTCACCATCAGCGGGTCGGCGGCACGGCACTCGGTGGCCCTGGGACTGGCGGAAGCCCTGCAAGGCGTCGAGGGCGTGCGGCGGATTCGCGTCGGGGCGGTGGCGGCGGAGTAGTGCTTCGCGGCGCGGGGTTCGTGGGCCGTTGGAGTCGGTGCGCGCGAGTCTTTCACGATCCGCGAACCACGACTTTTCGACTCGCTTTCCGCCCGCGCGTCCCCTACACTCACCCACGGACTAGCCGCGTCACGGACGCCGGCGGCTGCGGGTACAGGCTCCATGCGAATCCTGGTGGTGTCGGACCTGCACGCGAACTTCGCCGCGCTGTGCGCCGTGTCGCGCGCCGCGCAGGGGCAGTACGATGTCTGCCTGTGCCTGGGCGACGTGGTCGAGTACGGCCCCGACCCCGGCGCGTGCATCGACTGGGCGCGGGCCAACGCCAAACTCACGGTGCGCGGCAATCACGACCACGGCACCGCGCACGCGGTCGCGGCGTCGGGGGTCAGCGGGTTCCGCTACCTCACCGCCGCGACGCGCGAGTGGACCGCCGGGCAGATCAGCCCCGAACAAAGGCGCTGGCTCGCCGCGCTGCCGACCACGCGGCTGGTGAAACTCGGCCGGCACACGTTCTTCCTGGCCCACGCCTCGCCGCGCGACCCTTTGGACGAGTACGTCCCCCCCGACGCCAGTGCTTGGGCGCCGCGCGTCACCCCGAGCAGCGTCGGCCCCGCCGACTTCGTGCTCGTCGGCCACACCCACGTTCCGCTGGTGCTGAACGTCGGCAGAGTGACCGTGGTGAATCCGGGGAGCGTGGGCCTGGCGCGGGACGGCAACCCCCACGCTCGCTATGCCCTCATCGACGACGGCAAGGTCACGCTGGCGGAAGTTCCCTACGACACCGGCCGCACCCGCCGCGCGGTCGAACTGGCGGGGATCGAGCCGCAGGCCAAGGCGATGCTCTCGGACATCTACCAGTTCGGCCGCTACGTTCACCCCCCAGGGCTGCCGCTGCCGAGGCCCAGCGGCCCGTTCGCCGTGACGCCGCTCGCTGGGGCCGCCCCCCTCACTGTGGTCGGCTGATAGGTCGCAAACGAGTTCTCGGTCTCCCACAGCGTGACTTCCACAATCGGTAAGCCGGCCGCGAGTCCCTGCTCGCAGATCAGCCGCGCGATGTTCTCGGCGGTTGGGTTCACATCCAGCGTGACGAACGGCTCATTCTGCCGGCGCAACTCGGGCAAGATGGGGTCGTCCACGTGCAAGAGCATGCGGTGATCCAGGTGAGCGTCGATCCACGCGCCGAGCACGCGCTTGACGTGCGAGAAGTCCACCACCATGCCGAGGGCGTCGAGGCCATCGCTTTCGAGTGCGACGACCGCCTTGCCGTTGTGGCCGTGCAGGTGGCGGCACTTGCCGTCGTAGTTGAGGAGTCGGTGGCCGTAGCAGAAGTGGATTTCCTTGGTGACGCGGTAGCGCGCGGGGGCGGAACTCGCGGTGGGGCCGAGGGCGTAGTCGGGGGGCATGGCGGGCGGGCCTCGGGGGTGGTATGCTTGTAGTTTAGGGGCGCTCCCCGGCGACGCGATGCCTCGAACCTCAAGGGCCACCCGTGAGCGCGTTCTACAACCCCATCGTCCGCAACTTCGGCCGCTACCGCGCCGCGTTCTGCGATACGCTGGGCGTGCCGCGCCGCGGTGTGCGGCCCGACACCCCGCTGAGTGCACTTGTGCCGCGTTCTGAGCGCCGGCGCGTCTGGGCCGAGTTGCGGGCGCGGGGGCTAGCGGCGCCTGACCTCGAGTTATCACCGCTCGACTACAAACTCTGGACTGCGGCCGTAACGCTCAAGGTCGGCGCTGTCGCGGCGTGGCTGGGCAGTTGGTGGCCGGAGGTGCTGTGGCTGGTGCCGTCGTGGTACGCGGCCTACAAGGTCAGCCGGCCGAGTGCCGTTCACCTGCCGCCGTTCCTGGGTACCGTCGGCGAGTTGGCGGTCTACGGCACGCGCCACGCCGACCACGCGGCCAGTGGGTACACCTGGTCGCGCGGCGACTTGATGCTGAAAGTGCGCCTGATCGTGGCCGAGAGTTTGTGCCTGCGGCTCGCGGACGTGCGGCCAGCGTCGCGGTGGGTCGAGGACTTGGGCGCGGACTAGACTTGGAGCTAAACTGAACGCGTCTGTTCGAACTGGAGTTCCGCCATGCCGCATGCCGCGACCGATTGGCCCGTCGAGGAGTTGAGCGTCGAGGAGCGCCTCGCCCTCCTCGGACGGTTGTGGGACAGCCTACTGACCGACGGCCCGCCGCCGGCGCCGGCGTGGCACCTCGACGAAGTTCAGAGGCGCGTCGCGCTCGCCGACGCAGACCCGGCGGCGTCGATTCCACTCGATGAACTCAAGCGCGAACTGCGCGGGGGTCGGGCGTGAGCGTGCCGGTTCGGACAACCCCGGCTGCGCGGGACGACATCCGCGAAGGCGAGGGCTATTTCGAGGGTCGCCGCGCGGGGCTGGGTGCAGAGTTCGTGGATGAGGTTCTGGCGACACTCGACCGGATCGCCGATACGCCCCTGGCCTACGGCGAAGTTGGGTCTGGGGTGCGTGCCGTGGGCCTGCAGCGGTTCGGGTAGGTCGTCTACTACCGCACCGACGGCGCCGACGCCGAGGTGCTGGCTGTGTTGCACGGCGGTCGCGCGCCGCAAGTTTGGCAGAGGCGTGCCTAGCCGCCCACTCACCCCCCCGGCCCGCCGGCGCCGCCGAACTGCGGTCGCCC
The DNA here is from genome assembly GCA_964245865.1 of uncultured Fimbriiglobus sp. Lineage (GTDB taxonomy): Bacteria > Planctomycetota > Planctomycetia > Gemmatales > Gemmataceae > Fimbriiglobus. The sequence continues at coordinate 2,819 of CAXTPM010000615.1, forward strand.
GCCGCCGTTGTCGGCCGGGGCGTCGCCGAGGGTGGGGTTGCTGAACGCGTTGAACATCAGTTTCACCGCGTCGGGGTGCTCGCACTTGCTGTTCAGGTACGCGCACTTGCGATCCGAGCGGTACTTGACGAACTGCATGAACTCGCCGAAGACGCGCTTCTGGCTGAGGAACTGCACCCCCGCCCCGCGCATCTCGTTGGTCGGCTCGCTCTCGTCGCCCTTGCCCAGGGGTCCGTCGCGGAACGACTTCACCAGCTTCGTCGCGTCGTCGCCGCTCTCGCACTCCAGGCCGCAGCCGATGCGCACGCCGCCGCCGCCGGGGCTGCTCCACATGCCGAACATCTTCGACTTCGCCCCGGCGTCGTAGAGCGGCTTCAAGGCGCCCGACGACACCGGCTTGACGCCCTTCTCGATGAACTCGCCCATGCCGTCGGTGCCGCGGGCGCAGAACCAGATGCTCGCCCGCATCGCCACGCGCAGGGTGTCCTCGGTGTCGAGCAGCTTGCCCCAGTTGGCCCCCTTGCGCCCGGCGGCGCTCGCCTCGGCGGTCCCGGCGCCGTCGCCCGCGCCGGTGACGACCACCACGACGCGCTCCGACGGGAAGAACGCCGTGCCGCCCGCGAGAATCCCCGGCGCGCTCGTGCCGCACTGGAACGCCGACTCGCCGCCGACGGTGGCGGGCTTCGCGCCGGGCAGGGCCGCGCCGGCGG
>CAXTPM010000616.1:0-3514 GCA_964245865.1 uncultured Fimbriiglobus sp.
GCGCACGTCGCGCCCCTCGATCTCGGCCTCGGGGCGCAGGATCAGCCGGTGCCCCAGCACCCCCACCGCGACCGCCTGCACGTCCTCGTGGGTGAGGTAGTGCCGGCCCTGAAGCGCCGCCCGCGCCCGGCCGCAGCGCAACAGCGCGAGGCCCGCGCGGGGACTGGCCCCCAGCGCGATGTCGGGGTGGCTGCGGCTGACCTCGGCGAGTTGGGCGATGTAGCGGAACAGTCCCTCTCGTGCGTACACCAGCGGTAATCGTTCTTGCAGGCTCAAGATCGACTCCGGCGAGAACAGCGCCGACGACTCGCGCGCCGGCCGGGCGTGCAGCTTGAGCATGTTGACCTCGTGGTCGAGGCCGGGGTAGCCCATCTCGACCCGCAGGAGGAAGCGGTCGAGTTGGGCTTCCGGTAGGCGGTAGACGCCCTCCTGCTCGACGGGGTTCTGCGTGGCCAGCACCAGGAACGGCGCGGGCAGCGGCAGCGTCTGGCCGTCGATGGTGACTTGCTGCTCCTGCATCGCTTCGAGGAGCGCCGCTTGCGTCTTGGCCGGGGCGCGGTTGATCTCGTCGGCGAGCAATATCTGCGTGAAAATCGGGCCGCGGCGCAGCACGAACTCGGCGCTGTTGCGGTCGTACACGCTCGTGCCGGTCACGTCACTGGGGAGCAAGTCCGGCGTGAACTGCACGCGCTGGTACTGGCAGCCCAAGAGCTTGGCGAACACCTTCGAGAGCGTCGTCTTGGCCACCCCCGGCACGCCTTCTAAAAGCACGTGCCCACCGGCCAAGAGCGCGACGAGCAGTTGCTCGACCACGCCATCGACGCCGACCACCGTGTGGGCGACCTCGGCCCGGACTTCGGCGCCCAACTGCTGCGCGGCCCGCGCGAACTCGGCGCCGGCCACCGCATCGGGCGCGGCGGGGTCGGGCGGCTGGCCGTTGAGGACGGCTTTGGCGAGGATCGGCACCGGCTTGGCCATCAGGGACTCGTCTCGCGGGGGCCAGTGGTTGCGGTGGGAGCGGCCCCGGCGAACTGCCAGCGCCCCTCGGCGTACAGCCTGCGGGCGCGCTCGATCCGGGGCCGTAGTTGCGCCCAGCGCGCCTGGGTCAGCTCGGCCCGGTCGGCGCCCGAAGCCGTCGCCCACAATATAGCCAAATCCTTGCGGAGTGTCCGGGGCGCGCCGCGTTCCAACTGGGGCAGCGGCCCCGGCCGCACCTCCACGCCGGCCGCGGCGAACATCGCGGCCAGGTAAGCGGCGAGCTTGTCGGCCCGACCCGGCGCGTCGGGCAGCGGGTCCACGCGCGCACCACCCGCCGGCGCCGGGCCGCGCATCCACTTGCGGAACAACAGCACCGCTAAGAGGGCGGCGAGCGCCAGGGCCGCGCCGCGCAGGATGCGCGGCAGTCGGTCGGCGAGGCGGCGGTTGATCACGTCGTCGCGCTGGATTTTGTCGAGGGCTTCGTTGGCGAGGTCGGTCAACTCGCCCTGGAGCTTCGGGTTCCACGGGTCGATGGAAATGTCCGGCAGCGGCGGCGTGGGGGTCAGCGGCACGTCGTCGAACTTCTCCACGACCCACCCGGCCTCGCGGAAGCGGCAGAACTCGATTTGCCCGTCGCGCGCCAGCCAGCGCACCAGCCGGTCGGCGAACTCGAAGTTGTCGGTCGGCCGGCCGTCGTCGTCGGCCGCGAGCATCATCTGGTTGGAGAACAGGCTAGGGTCGGCGGCGACTAGGAGGCGCCGGTCGCGCGCGCCGGCCCACATCAGCGCGTGCGCGGCGGGGAAACGCCGGCCGGTGTCGCGGTCGGCCGTCGCGGCGGGGAAGCCGGCCACCGCGTCGCCGAGGTGCGGCCCCTTGCGCGCGCACACGAGCGTCGCCGAGTCGTTCGCCGCCACGCGCCCCAGCCCCGCGAGCGGGGGCCATGCCCCTTTCAGGTCACCCACGAAGCCGTTTTTGGTGAGCGCGAGGTTGAACGACTGCGGCAGCGGCCGGGCGAGCGGGCAGCCCGGCCGGCCGAGCCACGCTCCCTCCGACGGCGCGCGGGCGGTGTATCCGGTGGTCCGCAGGTCGCCCCCGCCCAGGTGGTCGCCCCAGTCGAACGGCCGGTCGCTCGCCAAGAGCGCCGAGCCGCCCGCCGCGAGAACCTCCTCGCACTCTTGGGCGCCGGCCCCCGGCTGGCGACCGGCCTCGGGGCTGAAATCGACGATGAGCACGTTCCCGCCCGCCTCCGCGTTCTTGGGCAGCGGCTTGATGCCGTGGAACGCGAGAATCCCGCGGAACACCTCGTACCCCTGCGGTGGCAGCGGCTGCGCCGGCGCCTGCACTTTGGCCACCGCCGCCTGCGCCCCGGCCAGCAGCAGGAAGCCCGCGAGCGCGACTAGTCCGCGCGCCCTCACGCCGCCACCGCCGCGCGGTCCAGCCGCCGGAGCGTGTCGAGCGCGCCGGGCAAGTCGCTCGCCGGGAACTCGTCGGCGGGCGGGGCGTAGCGGGCGCGGGCGTACAAAGCCGCCAACTCGCGCACCGCGCCCGAGTCGGCGGCGCCCAAGGCTTCGAGCGACTCGGCCACGCGGCGGTGGTGCCACGGCCGCGCCGGGGCGCCGAAGCGCTTCAGGCAGACGAGTTCCACGGCCGCGACCAGGTCGTCGCGCGACTCGAGGCGCGCGGGCAGCGCCCCGCCCCACCCGGCGAGTCCCGCCCGCCGGCGCCGCCCGAGGCCGGGGATCGCCCCGCCGCGCCGGTAGTACGCGAAGCCGAGGACGAGCACGGTCAAGAGCGCCGCGAGCGGCCAGAGGGACGCGTTGCCGAGCGGGCCGAGGCCCGAGGGGGCGGCGAGCGAGCCGGAGAACTGCCCGCCCCCGCCGCCGAGGCCGAAGTCGCGCTGGCCGAGACTCTTGAGCGCGTCGAGCGGCAGGTCGTCGGGGCTGAACTGGCCCCCGAGCCACTCGGAGAACTTCTTGCCGTCCTTGGTCCGGCCGAGTTCGATCAACTGCTTCAGCACGCCGCCCTTGCCGCCGGCCGCGCCGTCGCCACCCCGGCCGGAGTTCGGGCCGGTGATGAGGTCTCGGATGAACTGCCGCATCGCCGGCGACTTGTCGAGCGAGCCGACGTTCTTCTCGTACCAACGGAGTGCCGCGCGGACCTGCTCGGCGTCGGGGTTGACTGCGCCGCCGTCGGCGTCGGGGGCCATGGTTACGACCGGGGCGTCGCCCAGCCGGTCCAGCTTCTCGATCAGTGTGGCGCCGAACAGCGCCGACAGCGGCCCGACGCTCGGCTTCACCAGCGTGTCCGCGGCGCCGAGCGCCAGCGCCTGGACGGTGGTGCGCGCGCCCTCGGCGGCGGTCGACGAGACGATCACCACCTTGGCGCGGCGGCCGGCGAGCAGCAGGTCGGGCAGCGCGGTCAGCCCGTCGACACCGGGCAGCTCGATATCGAGCAGGATGAAGTCGACCCGCGCCGACGCCAGGAAGCGGCGGGCGGCGGCGACGTCGGGCACCGCGGCGGCCACCGCATAGCGGCC
>CAXTPM010000617.1:0-1495 GCA_964245865.1 uncultured Fimbriiglobus sp.
GCCCCCCGCCGCCGTTCTCGACGAAGTCCTGCACCATCTGCAACTGCTCGGGCGAGAGCACCGACCAGTCGGGGTCGAACGCCAGGATCGCGTCGTACTCGTTCAAGTTGTAGTAGCGCTCCTCGGGCCTGCTCGGCGCGCCTCGGACATCGAAGCGCGTCGGGAAGCGGGTCAAAATCCGCTCCGGCGGCACGTCCTGCACTACGGTGCCCGCGCGCCCGGCGTCGGTCTGCAGGTGGATGCTCAGTTCCGCGCGCTTCGCCCCGACCTCGCGCACCAACAGCGTGCGGAGCGTCTGATATTCCCGCGTCGGCCCCCCGGCAAAAATGAGGATGCGGGCCGGCCGGTCGAGCACCTCGATCTTGCGTGCGGGGCTGAAGTGGGCGACCGGCCCTTTCTCACGCACGTCCTTGGGCGCGCTCGCCACGGCCGTCCAGGCGCCGAGTTTCAGTTGCCGCCTGCCGCCCGGTGGGGGAACCGGGTCGCCGGGCTTCGCGGCCGAACCCGGCTTGGTGCCGAGCGGCTCGGTCAGCGCCTCGGGCAGCTTGGCGGGGTCGATGCCGAACTCGACCTGCCCGTGCGGCGGGTTCGAGTCGCCCGAGAACTTCAGGGGCAAGGGGCCGAGTTCGAGGTCGGGCTTGTCGGCCTTCGGGTTCTTCCCCGGCGCGTAGAGCGCGAGCTTCACCGGCAGCACGGCGTCGGGCATCCCCGCCCCGTCGGCCTCGGCAACGACCTTGAACTCTTCCGTGGGCGGCACGACCTCGGGCGCCTGCAGGTCGGTGAACGCCACGCGCACCGACTCGCGCGCCTCGCCGACCGCGATCGTGACCAGCGGAATCTTGTCCTTCGCGGCGCGGTCGGCCGCCGCCTGCCACGACGCGGCGCGCCCTGGGCCGGCCTCGCGCCCGTCGGTGACGAGGACGATGCCCTGTACCAACTGGCCCGACTCGCGCGTGAGCGCCGCGCTCAGGGACTCGCCGACGCTCGTGCCGGCGACCACCGCGCGGGCTACGTCGAGGCGCTTGTCGAGGCCGGCGTGCGCGGTCGCCAGGGCCGCGCGGTCGGCATCCGATAACCCCGCCGGCGTTACTTCTTCCAGCGGCCGACGCGCCCACGCCGCCGCCCACTCCCCGCCCGGCAACTCCGGCGCGGCGAAAAGCGGGTGCGCGGCCAAGAGCGCCCGGCCCTCGCCGCTCAGCTTGCCCGCCACCGCCGCGCGGAAGTCGTAGCCAGTCAGACTAGTCCACTCGTCGGCCGCGGGGTTGCCCGACTCGGCCGTGACTAGTGTCGGCTCGTCGTCCAGGCGCGCCCCGAAGCGGTACACCACCAGCGGGTTCTTCTCCAGAATCCGCGGCACGAGGTTCAGTTGCGGGTCGCACAGGGCATCGACCACCGCCTGCATCCGCGTGCGCGGCTTGTCGCCCGAGTCGTCGCTGACTTGCGTCACGCTCGGACTCACGTCGAGCAGCACGACCACGCGGCCGGTCTTGTTGGA
>CAXTPM010000617.1:1505-3474 GCA_964245865.1 uncultured Fimbriiglobus sp.
GGCCGGCAGCAGGAACGCCCACGCCAAGAGGCCGAACACCGCCAAGCGCAGTAGGCCCAGCGGCGCGGCCTTCCAGCCGAGCGTTTGTGAGGCGAGCGAACCCCAGACCAGCACCAGCGACGCGGCCCACAACAGCGCCCCGCCGACGAGGGCCAGCCAGGCGACGTGCCCCCAGTCCTCGGCCTCGACGCCCGGCGACGCGACCGCCAGCACGACTAGCCCGAGGCCGGCCAGCCGCAGAGCGCCCGCCCCGAGCGCGAGCGCCCGGTGCCGCGAGCGCCACGCCGCCCAGGCGCGCCAGGCGACCAGCGCGAGGCCCACGACCCCCAGCGCGAACGCGGCGGTGCCCTGGGCGCCGGAGCCGAGGCCCAGATCGACCGGCACGGGGTCGCTCAGGCGACGGAACACGAACTGCGCGGCGGGCGTTTCGGTCATCGCGCGACTCCTGCGGCGTGGAAGCTCAGCCGCGTGGCCAGCGCCTGCTCGGCGAGCAAGAGTAATCCAATGACCGCCACGAAGTACCACGACTCGGACAAATCCTGGGGCCGGCTACGCAGGCTCCGCGCCCAGTCGCCGTCGGCGGCGGAGTGCAGCTTCGCCCCCGGCATCGCTTGCGTGATGTCGTCGCGCGACGCCCGGCGCAAGTCGCCCTCGCGCACCGCATCGACGTTGAGCGCCTCGGCGCGGAACTCCTGCGGCGCGGGCGCGCCCCCCGCGGCCGGCCCCGGCGCGAAGGCATACAAGTACGCACCGACCGCCTGGGTGCCGGGGTCGCGCAGCACCAGTCCGCCGCCGTCGCTCACCAGTGCGAGTTCGCCGAGTTCGGCGTGCGGCGCGGGGTCGCCGCCGCCCCGCCCGTCGCCGGATGTTTGGAGCGCCTTGCGAACCGAGTTGCCCGCCCGCGCCGGGGCGGTGCGGAACTCGATCGTGCTGCCGACGAGCTTGTTCGCGCCCGCCCCCGCGCCGGTAAGGTACGTCGCCATTTCCTTCATCATCGGGGCGAACGTGGCGCTCCCCGGCCGCTCGCTCGGCCAGTCGCTCCAGAGCTCCCCGGCAGTCGTGGTAATGAGCGTCACCCGGCCGCGGCCGTAGGAGCGCGCGAGGTAGAACGGGTCGCCGAACTTCACCGCGTCGCGCAGCCGCACCACCTCGGCGCGCAAGTCCGCGCGCCTCGGGTCGGCCCAGAACTCGCGCGCCAGCGCCGCGGCTGCTTCGCCCGCGCCGCGCTCCTCGCCGAGCAACTCGTCCAGCACCGCCGCGAGCTTGTAAAGCGGGTCCGAGGTCAGTACCACTCGGCGCAGTTCCGAACGCGCGGCGACCAGCAACTCCCTGTAGCGCCCGGCCTCCGGCGCGTCGAGCGGGAGCGCGTCGGCCAACTTGCGCACCGGCGCCTCGTAGTCGGCCATCGACTGCTCGTTGGGCAGGCTGTAGAGTTCCGCCAAGTCGGGGTCGGAGCGCCACGCCCCGAGCTTGGGCACCGGCCAGTAGCGCTTGATCGAGATGAAGCCGAACACGCGCTCGAGTTGGTCGGCGTCGGCCACGGGCTGCCCGCGCTCGTCGGTGTACAGCCCCGCCACCGCCGGGTGGCTCCGCGTGGCGGCGTCGCGCATCAGCAGTTTCTTCTGCGTGATGCGGAAGCGCCGCGCCTGCAACTCCTCGTCGGCGAGTTGCCGCGACGGCTCGCGCGCCAGCGGCACGGGGAAGACGCCGGCGCCGGCGCGGTACAGGCCGTCGGTGTACTCCTGCGGGCGAACCTCGGGGCCGAGGAAAAACCCGACCCCGCCGCCGCCCTTCGCGTAGCGCTCCAGGTTCTCGGTGGCCTGTGCGGTAAGGGCTGGCACGTTCAGGAGCAGCACCACCGCCGCGGTCGAGAGGTCCAGTGTTTCGAGGTCTTTGGGCGTGGCCGGGGTCCACGAGTAGCCGGCGAGCACTGAGGTGAACACGGGCTTGAGGTAGGTCGTCTCGCCGG
>CAXTPM010000618.1:0-1526 GCA_964245865.1 uncultured Fimbriiglobus sp.
GGCGGCGTGCGAGAGCAGATCGGCGACGGCGACGAGTTCGTTCTGCGTGGCCAGGAGTTCGTCGAACGCGCTCTTCGCTTCGGCGAACACGGTGCGGCCCGGCGCGAAGTCGGCCGTCTGGGCGAGCACCCCCAGGCGCACGCCGGGGTGCAGCTTCACCTCGCCGTGGTCCGGTTCCAACTGGCCGGTGATGACTTTCAGCAGCGTCGATTTGCCCGCGCCGTTGGGGCCGACGAAGCCGACGTGCTCGCCGGTGTGCAACTCGAAGTGCACGCCCTCAAACAGCGGCGTGGCGTCGTAGCCGTAGCGCACGTTTGTGCAACTCAGGAGCAGCATCGCGGCACGGTCCCCAGGTTCGGTTAGTCGCTGTCATCATAGCGGCGCCGGCGTGGTGGGGGCGGTGACAGAAGCGCGCGGGGGTGCGGTATGAGATTCGGGGCCGCGCAACGAACCAGCGCGCGGCGAACCGCCTACGATGCTTAGGGCATCTCACCTCGGACGACTTTCCCCCGACCCCCCGGCCGACGCGGAGCGGACCCGACTATGGAACAGACGCGCTGGCTGACCGCGGTCCCAATCTACAACGAGGCGAAGTCGGTGCGCGCGGTTCTCGCCGCCGCGCGCCGCTACAGCCCCGAACTCCTGGTGGTCGATGACGGCTCGACCGACGGCACCGGCGCCATTCTCGACGCCGAACCCGGATTGCGCCGCGAGACGCACCCGGTGAACCGCGGCTACGGGGCGGCGATCCTGACCGCGTTCCAGCACGCGATCCGCCACGATTATGAAGTTCTGGTGACGATGGACTGCGACGGCCAGCACGAGCCGTCGCGCATCCCCGTCTTGCTCGAAGCCCTCGGCGGGGTGGAGATCGCCTCGGGGAGCCGGTACCTGCGCGACTTCAAGCAGGACACGCCCGCGCCCACCGACCGGCGGAACATCAACGCCACGATCACCCGCGAGATCAACGCCCGCTACGGGCTGGACCTCACGGACACCTTCTGCGGGTTCAAGGCGTACCGCGTGGACGCGCTCAAGAAACTCTCGATCACCGAACCTGGCTGGGGGATGCCGCTGCAACTGTGGGTGCAGGCAGCGCGGCTGGGGTATCGAATCCGCGAGATCGGCGTGCCGCGCCTGTACGTGGACCCCAACCGCAGTTTCGGCGCGGGCCTCGACGACCCGGCCGTGCGGCTCGCCCACTACCGGGCCGTGCTGGAGCGCGCCGACGCGGCGTTCCCCGCCCCGGCGAACGTGGGGCCGTCGGCGGCGCTGGCGCCGTCCGCGGAGCCGAGTCGGTGTTGAGGGCCGAGCGCTTCGTGACGCCCCGGATCGACCGCGCGGTGCGGGCCGACCCGCCGCCGGGCCGGGCTACGACTCAGGTGCTCGCCAACCGCGCCGCACTCGCCAGCCCGGCGCTCGGGTAGTCGGCCAGCAGCGCCTGCGCTGCCTCCAGAACGGTCCCTGGCATATCCTCAAGACTTCGCGGCATTGACAGGCCCAGCGCGCGGGCCAGTCCGACCGGC
>CAXTPM010000618.1:1536-3437 GCA_964245865.1 uncultured Fimbriiglobus sp.
CGCCGCGCCGCACTCGCCGGCGTAGCGATCCGGCTCGACGGCCACGCGCTTGCCGAAGTGAGGCGGGACGCCCGGCGCGAGGTCTTGACACTCGCCGCCGCGTACCTCGCCGAGCGGGGGCAGCCGCTGTCGCAAGCGGTGCCGGCCGACGCGATCGGCCGGCCGTGGGTGGTGACGGGGCACCAGCCGGAGCTGTTCCATCCGGGGGTGTGGGTCAAGAACTTCGCGCTCGCCGCGCAGGCGAAGCAACTCGGCGGCGTCGGGCTGCACCTCGTGGCCGACCACGACACGCTCAAGTCGCCGACGCTGCGCCTCCCCACGGGGTTCGACTCCGGCGGGCCGCTGCGCCTGCGCCGGGTTCCGTTCGACGCCCTCGCCGGTGAGTCGCCCTACGAGACGCGCCGCGTCCTCGACCGCGTCTTATGGGACAGCTTCCCCGAGCGCGTCGCCGAACTGACGCGCGGCTGGGGCTACGAGCCGATGCTGCTGCGGTTGTGGCCCCCGGCGCCCGACGGGCCGGTCGGCGAGCGCTTCGCGGCGCTGCGGCGCGGGGTGGAGCGCTCGTGGGGCGTGGAGAACCTCGAACTCCCGGTGAGTCGGCTCGCGGGGACCGAGGCGTTCCGGCGGTTCGCGTGCCACGTTTGCCGCGACCTGCCGCGGTTCGCCGCGAGCTACAACGCGGCGATCCGCGACTACCGCCGGCGCAACGGCCTGCGCAGCAAGCACCACCCCGCGCCGGAACTCGAGGCGCGGGGCGCGTCGATCGAGGCGCCGTTCTGGCGCCTCGGCCCCGCCGGGGAGCGCCGGCGACCGTTCCACGACCCGCACACAGTCCCCGACCTCGCCGGGCTGCGGCCGCGCGCCCTGACGCTGACGCTCTTCGCCCGGCTGGTACTTGCCGACGACTTCCTGCACGGCGTCGGCGGCGGCAAGTACGACGAAGTGACCGACGCCATCCTCGCCGACTACTTCGGCGTCGCCCCGCCGGCGTACCAGGTGTGGACCGCGACACTGTTCCTGCCAATCGCGGGCGCCGCCGGTCGCCTCGCCCCCGGCGGGCCGAGTCCGGCGGAGTGGGCGGCGACCTGGCGCGCGGCCGAGTGGAACCCGGCGCACGCGCTCCCCGAGGCGGTGCGGGCTGAGCCGACGGTTGCGGCTCTACTGGCCGAACGCGCCGCCCTGTTGGCCGAGTCGCCGGCGTCGAAGGCCGCGCGGCACCGGCGCTTCTTCCAGGTGCGTGCGGCCACGGCCTCGATCCGCGAGGCGGCGCGGCCGCTGCTCGGCGAGTGGGAGCGCGGGGCTGAACTGGCGAAACGGGCCGAGGCCGACCGCGCGGTTGTCGAGTGGCGCGAGGCGAGTTGGGCGATGTATCCCGAGGCCGAGTTACGCGAGTTTTTGACCGGGGCGGCGAACGGAACTTTTGCTCCTCCGTCGGGTTCAATTCCCTAGCCAATCCGCCCGCCACGGGAAAATCCCATGCGCCTCCCGCTCGCCCTCGCCCTGAGCCTCGCCCTGCTGGGCACCACGTCCGCCGGCGACGCCGAGCCGGCCCTCAAGTTACAGCGCTGGCAGGTCGGCGGCGTCGAGCGCGAAGCCCTCGTGCGCGTGCCGGAGGCCGGCGGGAAGGGGGCGCCGGCGGTATTCGCGTTCCACGGCCACGGCGGCAGCGCGGCCCAGGCTGCGCGCTCGTTCGGCCTCCACACGCTTTGGCCCGAGGCGGTCGTGGTCTACATGCAGGGGCTGCCCACCCCCGGCAAAATCTCCGACCCCGAGGGCAAGCGCGCCGGCTGGCAGCACGCGCGCGACGAGCAGGGGGGCCGCGACCTGGCGTTCTTCGACGCCGTGCTGGCGAGTCTGAAGGCCGACCACGGCATCGACCCGAAGCGCGGCTACGCGATGGG
>CAXTPM010000619.1:0-3415 GCA_964245865.1 uncultured Fimbriiglobus sp.
GGACGCCGCGCTCTTGGGAGGCAAGGATGCGTACCGTGGACGACTTCGCCCGCATTCGGCAGCTGAACCGCGACGGACTGAGCGCCCGCCGGATCGCCAAGCGACTCGGCGTCGGCCGGGACACCGTCCGCAAGGCCCTGGCGAACGCCGAGCCGATGCCCTACACCCGCACCGTGCCCCGCGTCGCCCCGGTGTTCGGCCCGTTCGCCGCTGTCGTCGATGCCATCCTGGAGGCCGACCGCGCCGCGCCCCGCAAGCAGCGGCACACCGCCTCGCAGATCTTCCGACGGCTGGTGAGCGAGCACCACTACGCCGGCGGGTACGACCAGGTCCGGCAGCACCTGAAGGGTCGCCGGCTGGCCGCCCGCGACACGTTCGTCCCCCTCGACCACCCGCCCGGCCGCCGCTGCGAGGCGGACTTCGGCCACATCCACATCGACTTCCCCGGCGGTCGCCGCCTGGTGCCGGTGCTGGTGATGACGTGGAGCTACTCGAACGCGCCGTTCGCCCTCGCCCTGCCGACCGAGCGCACCGAGGCGGTCCTCCACGGCGTGTGCGAGGGGTTCGCCTTCTTCGGGTGCGTGCCGGCCGAGGTGTGGTGGGACAACCCGGCGACGGTGGCCGTCCGCGTCCACCGCGGACGCGACCGCACCGTCCACCCGAGGTACGTCGCGCTCGCCTCGCACTACGTGTTCGCGGCCAAGTTCTGCCTGCCGCGGACGCCCCGCGAGAAGCCGCGGGTGGAGAACCGGGTGAAGGATCTGGAGCGGATGTGGGCCACGCCCGTGCCCCAGGTGCCGGACCTGGCGGCGCTCAACGAACACCTGCTGCGGTGCTGCGTCGCCGCCCGCGAGCGGACGTGCGGCGGGAACGCCGACACCGTCGCCGAGCGGTTCGCGCGGGACCGGGCCGCCGCGCTGCCGCTGCCGGCCCGCCGGTTCGACGCGTGCGTGATCGACACCGGGGCGGTGGACAAGTACCAGACGGCGGCGTTCGACGGCAACCGGTACAGCGTGCCCCGCCGGTGGGCGTTCCGTCCGGTGACGGTCAAGGGGTACGTCGACCGCGTCGAGGTGGTCGCCGACGGCCGCGTCGTGGCCTCGCACCCGCGCTGCTACGGACGACACGAGCGGGTGCTGGACCCGCTGCACTTCCTGGCGATCTTGCAGGAGAAGCCGGCGACGCTCGACCACGCGCCGGTGTACCGCGACTGGGCGCTGCCGCCCGCGTTCGCCCGACTGCGGACCCGCCTCGAGGCCGACCAGGGGACCCGCGCCGGCGTCCGCCAGCACATCCGCGTGCTGCAACTGCTCGCCCGCTTCCCGCTCACCGTCGTCGAGGCCGCCGTCGCCACGCACCTGGCGCGCGGCCGGCCGACCGCCGCCGCCGTCGCCGCCACCGCCGAGCGTCTGGCGGCCACCGCCCCACCCGTGACCGACACCGCGCCGTCCCCCATCCCCGTCCCGCGGCCGGACCTGTCCCGGTTCGACCGCCTGTTCCCCCGCGCCTCCGAAGGAGAGTCCGATGACCGACCCGACCACGCTCCTGCTGAACGCCAACCTGAAGCAGTTGAAGCTGCCGGCGATGCTGGCCGAGCACGAACACCTGGCCCGCGAGGCGGCCGAGGGCGGTGAGCCGTACCCCGCGTACCTGTTGCGGCTGACCGAGTTGGAGGTGGCCGCCCGCACGGCCAACGCCATCGCCGCCCGCATCCGCGCGGCCGGGTTCCCCGTGCACAAGGAGTTCGACACGTTCGACTTCACCGCCGTGCCGTCGGTGAGCAAGCAGAAGGTGCTCGAGTTGACCCGCCGCGAGTGGGTGGACCAGCACTTCAACGCGTGCCTGATCGGCGGGAGCGGCACCGGGAAGACGCACGTCTCGACCGCCGCCGGCCTGTCGCTCTGTCGGCTCGGTGTGCGGGTGCGGTTCGCCACCGCCGCCGGCCTGGTGACCGAGTTGGAGGCGGCGCAGCAGGAGCACCGCCTCGACCGCCTGCTGGCCCAGCTCGACCGGGCGGACCTGCTGATCGTGGACGAGTTGGGGTACCTGTCGTTCAGCCGGGCGGGGGCGGAGCTCCTGTTCCAGGTGTTCGCCGAGCGGTACGAGCGGCGGAGCCTGCTGGTCACCAGCAACCTGCCGTTCGGCGAGTGGGGGAGCGTGTTCCAGGGCGAGCGGATGACGGCGGCGCTACTCGACCGGCTCACCCACCGGTGCCACCTGTTCGACATGAACGGCGAAAGTTACCGCTTCCGCGAGTCGATGAAGGCCAAGGGCGTTCGCCCGGCCAAGGCCGCCCCGAAGCCCAAGAAGTGACCCCGCCATGACCCCGAACCGTGGTCCAAAATTGGACGCCGGGGCGGACCTAAATTAGATGCCGATCACCAGCGCGGCACACACTGGACTCCCTCCCGCCGCACGGCTCGCCGGCACGGCGTCGGCAGAAGTCGTTGACACGCCGTAGTTTGCGCAGGTTTGATTAGCGAGCGGATGTGGGCGATCGCCCCCGCATACGGTGCAAGAAGTTGAGGCGATTTTCGCGGCCGTGGGCCCCGATCGCGCGTACTGGTCCTGCGACCAGCCCCCCGCCGGGGGTGGGTGAGCAGGGGCTGACCGGGTTCAGGCGATTTTGGAGGCGCCTCGAAACTTGCCCCGGACGCCTGGGATCCGCTGCAGTACTCGGGCGGCTTGAGACGCCCGTCGGCGCGTTTGCCGCCTTCGAAGTAACTCGTGAGTCGGGGGCACGGACGGCGCTTTAGTCCGGCACTCCATCTCGCACGTGGTCGAAGGTAAAATCGTTTTCGCACTCTCGGCACGTGTTTCAAACCTTGTTCTGCTGGAACTCCATCTCGCACGGCCATCGACAGCCAGTTCAGCGGCTCGCCCACGAAGTTTCAAACCTTGTTCTGCTGGAACTCCATCTCGCACACCCCGGCGAGGTGGACGCGACGATCGACCGCTTCACGTTTCAAACCTTGTTCTGCTGGAACTCCATCTCGCACGCCGGGCTATTCGCCGGTGATTGCGGGGGCGACGGCGTTTCAAACCTTGTTCTGCTGGAACTCCATCTCGCACGCGGTGCGCGATGCCGCGTGAGGCGCGCCGGCTGAAGTTTCAAACCTTGTTCTGCTGGAACTCCATCTCGCACAGCGTCGGCGGAGTCATGGCCCGGCTCGACCCGTCGGGTTTCAAACCTTGTTCTGCTGGAACTCCATCTCGCACGCGCAAATGGGTCCGCCGTCAGCCGATCGGCGACAAGTTTCAAACCTTGTTCTGCTGGAACTCCATCTCGCACGGGCGGGGGGCTTGGGGGCCAAGTCTGGGTAGTCCGCGTTTCAAACCTTGTTCTGCTGGAACTCCATCTCGCACGACGGCACCCCCGTTTCGCCGGTCTTGCTTAAGGTGTTTCAAACCTTGT
>CAXTPM010000620.1:0-3413 GCA_964245865.1 uncultured Fimbriiglobus sp.
GCCGCTGGCGCTGCGCACGCCGAACGCGGTCTTCGTCTCGCACAGCCTAGTCCCCGGCCGGCAGATGCTGCACTTCGACGCGCGGCGCCTTTTGGAGTACCGCTACGCCGACGCCGACTACCTGCCGGGCGGCTTCGTGTACGCCATGCTCTGGGGCCGCGACACCGCCGAGCAGACGGTCGAGGACTACCTGCGCAAAGTCGATTGCGACTGGCTCATCACCGGGCACATCCCGACCGACGAGGGGTTCGCGTTCCCGAACCACAGGCAACTCGTGGTCGATGCGAGCCGCAGTCCCGCGGCCTACGCGCTGATCCCGGCGAACCGGCCGCTGACGCGCGACGACCTGACGCGGGCGGCGGTGGTGTTCTGAAAGGACAACTCCCTTAAGGCATTTCCACGCTACGCAGCACGAACGGCAGTTCGACCGGCTCGTGGGCGGTGCCGAGGACGCGCACGCTCTTGGGCGCGCGGCCGGGGAAGCGGTAGACGAAGCTCTGCTGGAGCGTAATCCCGTCCTGGGTGCTGCTGCTGCCCTGGGGGGCGGGCTTCGGGAGGGGCGCGCCGGCGGCGTCGGCGAACTCGAAGCGCGGGGCGTAGGCGTCGGGGGCGGCGGGGCGCCCGCCGAGGCGGTGTTCGAGGTGCAACTCGACCTCGTAGCCGTCGGCGGGGGGCGCCGCGAGCGGGGAGAGGCGCGCGACCCGGAACGTGCCGGTGGGGGTGGCGTAGGTCGCCCCCGCGCCCACGGCGAGGTCGGGGCACTCGGCGACGACGCGGTTGGGCACGGCCGCGAGGCCGACCACCGTGCCGCGCAGCACGCCCAGACTCGGAATCGCGCGGTCGTCGGTCTGGAGCGCCGCGACGACGAGGCGCGGGTTGACTACGGGGTACGCGGTCCCCTGAATGAAGTTATTGCCGAGGCCGCGGAAGCGCACCACGCGGCCCCCGCCGAAGCCGCCGAAGTCGTCGGGCACGAAGGGGGCCGGCGGGGTCAGCTCGGGGTGCGCCCCGGCCACGCGCCGGCCGAGATGGTCGGCGGCGTAATCGACCCGCACGCGTGGCGGCTCGGCCCAGGCGAACCCTGAGGGCGGCGAAACCTCGAGCGCCAGGTTCACCCGCCCCGCGCCGCGCACCACCTCGTGCCCGGCGTAGCCCGGCGGCAGCGCCCGGACCCGCACCGGCCCGGCGAAGTCGGCGGCATTGGAAGGGGGGGGAGCCTCGCCGGGGCCGGCGTCGGCGAGTACCACCTCGTAGGGGTTCCACCTCGCCGCACGCGGGTCGTCGGTCACGACCGGGGCACTAAACGCGATCGCGCCGCCCGGCAGCATCACCGGCTGCGGCGGCAGGGACTCGCCCGGCCGGGGCGGCGCGGGTGCCAACTTGGCCGGGACTTCCTTCAGGTTCGCCGCGACGCGGAACCGCTCGACCGCCTCCCAGGCCGGCAGCGGCTCGGACGTGACCGTGACGGGGCGCTCGGGGTCGGCGCCGGCGCCCAGCACGATCGGCAGCCCGGTCTCGGCGGCTAGCTCCTTCACCGCGAGTGCCAGCGGCCGGGCGCGGAAGTCGAGCGCCACCCGCCGCGCGGGCAGGAGCCGAGTCTGGCGGGCGGCGAACTCGAGGCGCTCGGCGACGCGCAGGGCGCGGGCGCGGACCTCGGCGTCGGGGTGGGACTCGGCCAGAGCGCGGGCCGGGCGCGCGGCGGCGGGTCCGAGTTTGGCGAACGCCGCCTCGGCTAGCTCCCGCTCGGCGAACGCCGCCGACCCCAGCCGGGTGGCCAGGTGCTGCACCTGCGGCGCGAGCGACAGTTGCGGCGCCGCCAGGCCGAGGGCGAAACTGACTAGGCCACTGGCGAGCGGCATCGCGGCGTCCTCGGGGTTGGCGGGGGTCGGCGGGCGGGGTCTTCCGCCAGTTACTGTAAACGCCGGCACTGGGGGAACTCAAGCGAATCTCGGCGAGTTTGCCGGGATTCAGGAAGATGCCCCGCGCCGATCCGCAAACTAGGGGCGCGGGGCGGGCGGCTTGCCCTCGGCGAGTGCCACCAGGAGCTCGATCTCCGCGACTAGCTCGGCCTCGGGCGGCGCCCCCTGCCAGGCGCGCCGCACGACTCCCGTGTGGTCGATCAGCACTAGCGTCGGCCAGCCGCCGACGCCCCACTCCTCGCTGACGGGCTTGCCGCCGGGCCGCGCGTTCACGAACGACCGGCCCGGCGCGGGGTTATCCTTCAGCGCCCCGGCGTCCAGCTTGCCGGGTTCGTCGCCGTTGACTCCGGCCAGCGCGAACGGCCGGCCCTTCAGGCTCTCGACTAGCTTGCGCTCCCTCGGCAGCAGCCTCATGCACGGCCCGCACCACGTCGCCCAGAAACTCACCAGCACCACCTTGCCCTTGTGTTCGGCGAGGTCCATCGGTTTGCCGTCGAGGTCGAAGCCCCTGAGTGCCGGGGCGGGCCGGCCGAGGCCGCGCGCCGCGAGGCCGGCGAGTTCGACCTTAGCCTGGGCGACGTAGACCTTGGCGATGTTCGCCCAACTTTCGCCGGGCAACTCGCGGTCGTAGTCGGCCACGAACTTCGCCAGCAGTCCGGCCCCCTCGGCCTGGCGCGCCTCGCCGGAACCGGCGACGACGACGGCCAGCGCATAGGCGGCGTCGCAGCGGACTAGCCCGTGCGTCGTCTCGGCGAGGACTTTGCGCAGCGCCGGCTCGAACCGGATCGCCCACGGGCGCTGGCGCAGGTTGGCGAGCGCCTCGGGGAAGTGCATGAGGTCCGGGCTGGCGGCGTGCCGCGCGGCGATGAGGTCGGTGGCCCCGGCGAACGCGGCCGGGGGTTCGGGCGAGTCGTCGTCGCGGTAGGCACTGCACACGGCCGCCAGCACGCCGGCCGCGCCGGGGTCGCTCGGGGTTTGCCGCACGCGCTCCAACAGCAGCGGCGCGAGTTCGAGCGACGCGCCGTCGGGGATGCTGCCGGGGCCGATGGCGCCGCGCCCCATGCCCAGGCACTGCGCGAGCGAGGCGAGGCGAGCGCCGGCCAGGGCGCCGCCCTTGAGCCGGGCGAGCGCGTCGCGTCGGGCCGGAGCGCCGGGGGCGTTGGCCAGCGCCCACAGCAGCGCCACCGCCGCCTCGTCGGTGCCGGGGGCGTCGGCGGCGAGTTTCAGCGCCCGCGCGGCCAGCGCCTCGGCCTCGGCGGGCTTGAGTTCCCGCGCCCGGTTGGCCTCGCGCAGAATCGCCACCAAGCGGTCGAGGGCTGCGTCGGGTGGGGGCGCCGTTGGGGCGATGCGCTCGAACTCCAGCGAGACGTGCCCGTCGCCGGGTCGGGTGGCGAACCCGGCGGGGCGGGGCGAATCGGCTCGGAGAATCGCCCAACAGATTTTGAGGCGGTCGCCGTCGAGGAAGTACGTCCCCTTCAGCACCGCCGGGGCGCC
>CAXTPM010000621.1:0-3412 GCA_964245865.1 uncultured Fimbriiglobus sp.
TCCTGGATCGCCAGCACGCGCTCGGTGAGGGGGAAGTCGCTGCGGCCCCCGTAGTACGCCGGGCTGCCCCAGTGGTACCACTTCTCGACCGCGAGCTTGCGCAAGAGTTCCGGCGGCACGTCGAAGGGTTTATCCGTGAGGATGTCGGTCTTGAGGAACTCGAGCGCCTCGCGCTGCTTACTCGCGGCGACCGGCACGATAGGGTCGCGCGCCTTCGGGTCGCCCTTGCGGTCCCTGTTGATGGAGGCGCCGCCGACGTACCGGCTCGCCAGGTAGGCCGCGTCGCCGTACTGGCCCAGCAGGAGCGAGAACGCGCGCCGGAGCCTTGCGTAGCTCTCGCCGCTGTTGACGGCCTTATCCGCCAGTTTGGGGATGAGCGACGCGGCGAGTTTCACGCGGTCCTTACCAAACTGCAAGGGGTCGGCGCCCAAGTCCCAGCGGTTGATGTAGGGGTCGGGGCTGCCGAAGGCGTCCTCGTCGGTGCCGAAGATCAGTTCGGGGTTGGGCGCCTTCGCGGCGATCTTCTTGAGGTCGTCGTCACTGGCATTCGGGGTGTAGGCGTACTCGATGGCCCAGTAGTCGTATGGCCCCAACACGGTGGTGAAGTAGTCGCCCTGCTTGGTGCCCTTGGGGGCGATGTTCACCGGCGAGTAGTCCATCACGCTACCGACGAGGCCGACTTTGCGCGTGAGTGCCGCGTCGTGCAGCTTGTCGTTGGGGTGCATCGCGCTCGCCTTGAAGTTGTGCCGCAGCCCCAGCGTGTGGCCGACCTCGTGCATGGTCACTTCCTTGACGCCCTGCTGGATCAATTCGTCGAGGTCTTTCTCGCGGTCGGCGGCGTCTCTGTCTTTCTTCTCCTTGTCGTCCTTCTTGTCCTTGTCGTCCTTCTTGTCGTCGGCATCGATCGCGGCGAGCATCGCCATCGCGCCGAAGGCGATCTCGTTCTGCTTGTGCGACGAGCAGCGGCACTGCCCGGCGGCGGCGTGGCGGCGGGCGGTGTCGTCCCAGCGCAGGTTGGCCCCCGGCGCGGCCGGGTCGGCGGGCAATAGGGGCGGCAAGTCTTGGCCCTTGGCGTAGGCGCGCAAGAGGCTCGCCGGCTCGACTTGCCGGCCCGCGGAGTCGCGGAACAGGCGGAACTCGTCCTTGTAGTATTTCACGAACGAGCCGTCGAACAGGATGTCCGCGTCGATGATCTCGCCCGTGAGCGGGTTGGCGCGGCTCGGCCCGATGGCCCCGCCGCCGTCGCGCGTGGTCCAGCGGAACGTGGCGTAGTTCGTGTCCTCGGGGTCGAAGTCCTGGCCGTCTTGCTGCCGCACCTCGATTGCGTCCTTGAACCCCACCTTCTCGAACGCCTTGTTCCACTCGAGAATCCCTTCGCGCACCGCCGTGCGGTACTCGTCGGGCACCGAGTCCTCGATCCAGAACACGATGCGCTTCTTGGGCGGCACCGCTTTGGCGCCGACTTTGTACGCCGAGCCGTCGGCGCGCTCGAGCCGCCAGCGCGTGACCATGCGCACGAACGCGGTCTCGGGGTCACTCTTGGAGAAGTCCTTCACGGCACTCAGGAAGTGCCCGACGCGGTTGTCGGCGAGGCGCGGCTGGTAGCCCCCCTCGGGCATCTCGACGATGCCGTAGTGCACCACCACCGTGGTGCCGCGCGGGTCGATCACCGCCCCGTCGCCGCCCCCCGAGAAGCCTCGGCCGTAGCGACCGGCACTGAACGTGGCGGATATCTCCAGCTCGACGTTGCGCTTGTAGCCCTTCAATTTGTGCCAGGTGCTGCGCGAGCCGTCGAGGTAGCCCAGGCCCAGTTGCGCGAGGTCGCCGAAGAAGACTTGGTTGAGGTCGATCACGACCGACCCCTTCGACGGGTTGAGCGTGCGCACCGGCACGCTCAAGAGCACCGAGTCCGAGTAGGCCGTTTCGACGGCCTTCGCCGCCGGGGTGCCGGGGTTTGCGCGGAAGCGGGTGTTCTTGCGAATCAGGAACACCCGGTCATCGACGCGCTTGAAGCTAATCACCCACTCCTCGCCGAACTCCAGCGTGTCGCCGCCCATGCCCGCGCCCTTCGCCACCGAGATCGGCAGCAGGTACGGCTTGTCGAACTGGTCCGGCCGAATCTCCATGTAGACGTGCTCGTCCTTCTGGTGCAGCGTGAACAGCCCGTCCACCACCTTGGCCCCCTTGGTGACGACGGCGAAGTCCGGGAACTTCTTGTCGGTCGAGTCGGCCGACTTGTCGGACGCGGCTTTCAGGAGTTTTTCGAGTTCCTTGAGTTCGTTGGGCGACTGGCCCGGCGAGGGGCTTGCGGCGGCGACTAACCCGGCGCAGGCGGCGAAGACGGCGAGGCGGCGGAGCATGAGCGGTGCCCTGGCGAGGTGGACCGGCGCCCGGAGTTCGGGCGATTAGTGACGGCTTTGCCGATGGTAACAGCGCGACGGGGGCGGGGCAAGGGGCCGAGTTTAGGGAAGTGCTGCGTCTTGCCGCCGCCCCCCGCGCCGCGCAAGATAACGCGCCCGGCCCGCCGCCCTCCCCTCCCGAGTCCCGCCGTGGCCCTGGCCCTCACGTTCGCGCTGCTCACGGTCGGCCTCGCCGCGTTCCTCGGCGGGCTGACGCTGTTCTTGCAGAAGGCGTTCTACAACGACCCGCCGGAGCGCCTTCCCCTGCGCGCCCTCGTCGGGGGACTCACACTGGCGCTGTTCCTCACGGCGTGGGCGTACCTGAACACCCGCGCCTCGCACGCCGACCGCTTCGGCACCCTGCTGGAGTTCAGCGCTACCGCGGCGGGCGACGTGAAGGAGTTCCGCGCGGTGAAGCGCACCCGCTTCACCGGCCCGGACGGCAGGCCGCGCGAGGAGGAATCGACCTACCGCCGCGCGCCGGGAGTCAACGGGCGGATGCTCGAAGCCGGCACGCTCGCGCCGTTCCGCCGCTCTACCGCCGACTACATGGTCGTGGCACTGGTCTTGGTGGAGGGCGGGCACGAGTCGCGCTTCGAGACGAGTCTGGACGGCGAGCGCTTCCGGCCCGACGGCGGCTACGTCACCTACAAGGAGGTCGGCGGCTCGCGCTTGATCTCCGACGAGAACCCCGCGCGGCTACTCTCGCCGAGCACCTGGGGGCTAGTCGCGGCCCTCGCCGTCAACCTCTTGCACTACGCGGTGTGGCTCGCCGTGTTGTGGCCGGTGATGCGATTCCTGCCGGGGCACGCCTTCGTGCTGACGCTGATCCTGGCGACGACGACGATGCTGCTCCTAGTGCCGATGCTGTTCCTGCAGAACGCGGTGAAGTTGGGCGGCGCGGCGGGCTAGTGCGGAGTCAAGTGGCCGGCCGTGCGAGGGGCGGGGTGACCGGGCAGCCGAAGTGGTCCCGGACTCGCTGCCGCAACTCGTCCGCCGACAGCTTCCGGTCC
>CAXTPM010000622.1:0-1105 GCA_964245865.1 uncultured Fimbriiglobus sp.
CGGTCGCGGCGGCGTGCGGCAAACTGGGCCGCGTGGTCGTGTGGGATGTCGAAGGCTGACACCGGGGCGACGCGCGAACCGGCGAGTCGGTCCCCGTCTCCGAGCCGCAAGCGCCCGAGCGGCCCCGACGGGTGACCGGCGCGGCGCTGGCGACCGGGCGGCGGTGTTCGACCTGGAGGATTGACCGGTGCGCGTGCTGAACACCGGCTCGCAGGATGTCGGCCGCATCACGTACCTGCCCGACGGCCGGCTGGCGCTGCATCTGTCCGACGACGGCATTTGCGTCTGGGACGGCGGCACCTCATGGCAGGTACTGGCCCCGGCGCCGGCGCCGGCGACGAGTCTGGCCGTGTCGCCCGACGGCCGGTGGCTGGCGTGGTGCGGCGGCGGGGCGTTCGTCGGCGTGCGGCAGTCGAACGGCACGGGGCCGTGCCGCCGGCTCGCGGCCGTGTCGCCGTCCGACCGCTTCCCGGAAATCTGCGCGTTCTCGCCCGACGGTCGCACCCTCGCCGCCGTGGGGGACCGCCTGTTCCCGTGGGCGATCGGCGGATTTTGGGAGCCGCTGCCCGAACCGCACGACGCCGCCGATGGCCCCCCGACGACTTCGATTGGGAGTTCGGCGACCGGTTCCGCGCCGAGTACGACCTGCTCACGTTCGCCCCTGGCTCGGCCACGGCAGTCGTGGGGTCGCAGTCGCGCCTCAACTGGGGGGCCGACTGGCACCTCGTGTACTGGGACACCGCCGCCCACACCCTGCGCGCGGCGTTCCCCGACTTCGCCGCCCCGAGGCGCGAGCGCGTCAGCGGCCTCGCCTACTCCCCCGACGGCGCCCTGCTCGTCGGCCTCGCCGGCGCCGAGGTGGTCGTCTGGGACGCCCGCACCGGCGCCGCCCTGCACCGCCTCGCGCCCAGCCCCGCCGCGAAGGGCCGCGCGCCGGCCGCTTACGGCTGCTTCGCGCTCAGCCCCGACGGCCGACTTCTCGCCGCCGGGGGGCCGCGCCGCGTGGCGCTGATCGACCCCGCGAGTGGCGCGACTTTGGCCGAGTACGACTGGCGGTTCGGCGACACGCTCGGGCTGGCGTTCGCGCCGGACGGGCTGACTCTGG
>CAXTPM010000622.1:1115-3411 GCA_964245865.1 uncultured Fimbriiglobus sp.
TAGCGTCCTGACCCATGCCGATCCGCGCCGCGCTGGACGCGCTCACCCGGCGCCAGACCCGCTTCCTGCAGTCGGCGTGGCCGTGGCGTTCGCGCCGGACGGGCTGACTCTGGCCGGCTGCTTCAGCGGGCGCAAGGTGGTCGTGTGGGACATCGAGGATTAGCGGGCGCCCCGGCCCGCGCAAACGAAGAAAGCCCAGGGACGGCGGTCCCTGGGCTTTGTTTCGATCACTTGCTTTCGCGGCCGACTCTAGGCCCGCGCGGTGAGTGCCTTGCGCGCGGCGCGGACTTTGCGCACCTGGGCGCGCCGGCGCTGCTCGCACGGCTTCTCGTAATACTGGTGGGCGCGGAGTTCCTTTTGCATCCCGCTTCGCTCGATGAGCTTCTTGAAGCGGCGGAGAGCCTGTCCGATCGGTTCCTTCTCGTGAACCCGCATGCGCAAACCCATTCGTCCTCCTCAGTGGCTAAGAGTGGTCAAGACGGCAGTCCAGGTCGCGCGGCACTCCGCGCATCATCTGCACAGCATAACAGGCAACCGCCGCGCCGCCTACCCGGATTTCTCCCCCGGCGTCGGGATTTTCGCCGGCAAACGATTGTGGCCGGCCGCGCGGGCGGTTACACTCGACCCCGTCGGCCCGAACCCCCACGGATAACGCACCCATGAGTTACGGCGACGAGGCCGTCATCGACCAGAGCACCGCCCGAGGCCGCTCCTGGCCCAGCGTGCGGCAGTTCAACGTCTTCCTGGCCAACCGCATGGGGGCGATGCTCGACCTCGTGCGCAAGCTCGAAAGTCACCAAGTCCCCATCGTTTCTCTGAGTGTCATCGAAACCAGCGACTGCGCCATCATCCGCCTCGTGCTCGGCGAGTACGAGCGCGGCTTCGAGGTGCTCACCAGCAACAAACTCCCCTTCACCGAGAGCGACCTCTTGGTGGTGAAACTGCCCGACAACAACCAGCCGCTCGTCACCATCATGAAAGCCCTCCTCAGCGGCGAGGTGAACCTGAACTACACCTACCCGATGCTGATTGGCGTCGGGCCGATGGGCAACACCGCGCTCGCGCTGCACGTCGATGGCATCGAGAACGCCGCCAAGACCCTGCAGGACCGCGGGTTCACGCTCTTCAGCGAGGACGACCTGCGCGAGTAGGCCGCTCGGGCGACCCGGCGCCCGCACGGGGGCGGCCGGCGCCGGCCTTGCCCCGCTAACGGCTCCGGCTACACTCACTGGGGACGCCCCCGCCCCGCGAGCCGACCATGCCCTCGGACCTCAAGCCGCTGTTCCGCCCCGAGGCGGTCAAGCCGGGCCTCGCCGGGCTGCCGCCCGCCCCGCCCGCCGCGCTGGCGAAACTCGCCGAGTGGGGCGCGTTCCTGGAGTCGCCCAAGGGCCAGACCCTCAAAGAAACCGAGCTACTGCCGCAGTTCCTCGCCGACCTGTTCGTCGGGGCGCTGGGCTACTCCGAGCCGCCGGCGGCGGGGTACACGCTCAAGCGCGAGGCCACCGTGAAGGTCGATGGCAAGTTCGCCGACGCGATGCTGGGGCGGTTCGCCGCCGGCGAGACGGGGCGCGTCGTCGTGGAGGGCAAGGGGCCGCGCGACCCGCTGGACCGCCCGTTCGCCGGCCGCAAGAAGTCCGCCGTCGATCAGGCGCTCGGCTACGCCGTCCAAGAGCGGCTCGACTGGTACGTCGTCACCAATATGCGCGAAACCTGGCTGCTGCACAAGGGGCACGACACCCGGACTGCGGAGCGCTTCGTCACCGCCGACTTGGCCACGCCCGCCGAGTTCGACCGGCTGCGCTTCCTGCTGGGGGCGGAGCGCGTGCTATCCCCGGCGGGGAACCACCTCGATTTGCTGCTGAAGGACTCGGCGAAGATCGGCCGGGAACTCACCAACGAGTTCTACGACGAGTACCAGTTCCTGCGCCGCGCGACGTTCCACGCGCTGCGCCGCGCCAACCCCGGCCGCGAGCCGCGCCGGGTGCTCGCCGCCGCGCAGAAGCTGTTGGACCGCGTGCTGTTCGTCGCGTTCTGCGAGGACCGCGGCTTGCTCCCGGCCAATATCATCGCGTCCGCCTACGAACACGTGCACCCCTCGCCCGATTTACGAGAGCTTCCGAGGCCTGTTTCGCTCGGTGGACGTGGGCTACCCCGGCAAGGACATCGCCGCCTACAACGGTGGCCTCTTCAAGCCCGACGAGTTCCTCGACACCCTGAGCGTGCCCGACTCGGTGTGCGAGAACTTTCGGCTCATTGCGGCCTACGAGTACGGCGAAACCTCTAATGTGTTAGCCGG
>CAXTPM010000623.1:0-3406 GCA_964245865.1 uncultured Fimbriiglobus sp.
CAAGGTCGAGTTCGAGGCCGCGTTTGACTTCGATGCCATAGTAGGTTGGTCGCGTGCCGTCGAGGTTGCTGCCGCGGGCGAACAGGCCGGCGCCGAGTCGGCTGTCGATGTAGATGGAACTCGAAACCTGCGCGTCGGCCGGGAGCGCCTTGCCGAGCCAGGCGCGCACGGGTGTGGTGCTGCCGGCCTCGACGCGGAGGGTCTCGTCGGCGGTTGTGCGCACGCTCACCGGGCCGGGGCCGTTCCACTCCTTCCAGCCGGGGGGCAATCCTTGCTGGGCGCCGCGGCCGAAGCGCTCCTCGGCTAGGGGCATTGGGCGGTCGTCAGCGGGGGCGACGCGCAGGCTGTCGAGCGTAATGGTGCCGGCGGTGCGGCCGGCGCGGGCGAACCCGACCTGCCCGGCGCCCTTCAGCGCCTTGTCGGCGACCGAGATCGCGGCGGTCGGGCGGCGCACCCAGTGCCCGGCGGGGTCGAGGTACTGGTTGGTGTCGCCGCGGTACAGGAACGCGCGCAGGGAATCGCCCTCGGCGCGCAGCGTCACCGTGACCCAGCGGTTCGTCACGGCGTCCTTACTAATCACGGATCCGAGGGCGACTTCGACGCCGCGGACCACCCGCACGAGTTTCAACTCCCCGCCGTTGCCGACCTGCGCGGCGTAGTACGACGGGGTCGTTGTGCCGAGGTTCTGGCCGCGGGCTAGGAGGCGCGCCGGGGCGGGGGTGTTGAGGTAAACCGCCGCGCTCGTCTCGACGTTGGCGGCGAACGGCGCCGAGAGCCACGCGCGGGCGTCGGTGGGGTTGGCGCTGCGGCTGACGAGCTTGCCGGAGTCGCCCAGGCCGCTGGTCCCATCCACCTGGAACCCGGCAACGGGGGTGCTCTTCCACTGGGACCAGCCGGCCGGGAGGCCGGACGACGGGCCGCGCTGGAACGCCTCGACCAGCCACGGGGTGGCGCTCGGCACGTCGCGGGCTTCGAGAGTTTCGACTTGGGTCCGGAGGTGCGGGGGCGTGGGTTCGGGCATGCGGTGGCACCTTCCGTGGCGTGGTTCGCGGCGGGCGCGGCCCCCCGTCGCGGGGCGGACTATACCGCCGCGCGACGGGGCGTCAAGCGCAAAGCGGCCCGCGCCCGGCGGTTGGGTGCCGTCGGGCGCGGGCCGAGGTCGGGCGGCGGGTGGAGCGCGGCCCCCTTACTCAGGAGCGGCGGCGAGCCGGAACTGGCCCCCGCGCACGCGCACCGAGAGTGTCGGCGCGGGCCGGGTCGCCGGGACGCGCGCCAGCACGCTCGACCACCCCGCCGGCACCGCCACCTCGACCAGTTGCTCGGCGGCGCCCGGCCCCGTCGCCTGGGCGGTCGCGGCGCGGCCGTTGACCCAGGTGCTAATGGGATCGGACGCGCTCCAGGCGAGCGTCAGCTTTTGCGGACTCGGGCTGAACACCGCGAACGTGGCGAGCGTCGAGGGCGCCGGTCCCGCCGATCCGGCCGGCCGGGTCGGGGGCACGAGGCCCGCGAGGTCCAGCCCGCCCGACATCGCCGCCGCGCGCGGCTGCCAGCGCGCCGCGCCCGACTTGGCCGGCGCGGGACTGGCCTCGAGTGCCGCTTGATCCGCTTGCGCCGGCGACGCGGCCACGAGGTAGTCGGTGACGACCCCGCGCAGCGACTCCTGTTGGGATTGGGACTTTAGGAACGCGATCAAATCGAGGAACTGCTCGTAGCTGAGCTGGGCCACCGCGTTCTCGGGCATCAGCGAGGTCGATTGCGCGGTCAGCTCGTCGATCTCGTCCTTGGCGACCTTGACCTCGCGCCCAGTAGATTCGCGGATGGTCACGCCCTGCGCGGTGTCGGAGACCTTCAGGCCGGTGACGACCTGCCCGCTCTGGGTAATCAGCTTGTACGCCTGGTAGCCCTCCTTGATTTCCTTCGACGGCTGCAAAATCGATTCGAGCAGCTTTTCGGTGGTGTGCATGTCCCAGACGCGGGTGAGGTCGGGGCCGACCTGCCCGCCGATTCCTTCGAGCTTGTGGCACGCCGTGCACGACACGAGCGCGGTGTTGAGGTAGACGGCCTTGCCGCGCTCGGGGTTGCCTTGCGCCAGCACCTGCTTGCGCACCTGTTCGAGCCTGGCGGGGTCGGTCGAGATGAGCAGGTTGCCCTTCCGGAGTTCGGCCGCGAGTGCCTGCAACTCGGCGTCCTGCGGGAAGCGGGCCAGGATGTCCGAGACGCGCGGGAACTGGTCGCGCGGGAGTTTGCGGGCCAGGTAGCGCTCGGCGACGGTCTTGGCGCCGGCGGGGGTGGCGCCGAGAGTGCCAACGGCCTCTTCCACGAGTTTGGGGTCGGCTTCGTCGAGCAGCGGGAGCGCCCGCTTGCGGGCCTCCTCGCCGGAGAAGGTACTCAAGGCCCGGAGGGCTTCGACCTTCAGGTAGCTCGGCGCCGGCCTGGCGAGGTAGTCGCTCAAGGGGCCGACGGCCTCCTTGCCGGCGGCGCCGCGGATGGCGCGCAGGATGTGCAGCGTCTCGCCGGGCTGGTGCGGCGAACCCAAAAGCGCCAGGAGCTTCGGCCCGGCGAGCACCAGACGCGTGTCCTCCGCGGCCTGCACGGCGGCGACCCGGACATCGGTGTCGGCCGAGTCGAGCGAGGTGAGCACGAGTTGCACCGCCGCCGGCGGCAAGTCCTGCCCGCTCCCCGCCACGACCGCCAGTGCCGCGACCAAGACCGGCGGCGAGGGGGCGCCCCCGGCGGTGAGGGTCGCCAGGACCGGCCCGACCGGCAGCGGCGGCTCGAACTGGTAGTTGGCATACGACTGCATCAGTTCCACCCGCCGCGACGGCAGCAGGTGCACGTTGGCCAGGAGTTCGGGCAGGGCGTCGGCGCCGGGGCGGGTGCGGAACGCGCGGAACGCCCCGGCCACGCGGTCGAGTTCGCGCGCGTCGCCGGAGTTCACCAGCGCGACGAGCGCGTCCATCCCCAGCTTGCCCAGGCGCTCGATGCCGCGCAGGTACGCGTCGGCGAGGAACAGGTCGCGCCCCTGGTCGCAGTTGTCGCCGCGCCAGGCCTGCACCAGGGCGTCGGCCGCGCCAGGAGCGGCGACCTTGCCGATGGCGAGCACCGCCGCGCGGCGCACCCCGAGGTTGGGGTTACTCAGGCGCTTCAGGAGCGCGTCGTGGGCGGCGCGGTCACCCTTCGGGGCGCGGCGGGCCACGGCCTCGGCGGCGATCCGGCGGACGGCGGATTGCGGGTGGTCGAGCGCGGCCAAAAGCGCGGGCAGCGTGCCGGGCGCGCCGGCGGCTTCGAGCACGCCCAAGGCCACCAGGTTCCCGGCGGGGCTGAAGCCGTTGGCGGCGAGGCGCTCCGCGACCTGCCGGGCCACCGCCGAGTTCGGCTTGGCGGCGCGGCGGACGAGTTCCTTGCG
>CAXTPM010000624.1:0-3385 GCA_964245865.1 uncultured Fimbriiglobus sp.
GTGGTTCGTGGCGCGTGGTTCGTGGAAGACAGCAGGTGTACGTCTTCCACGAATAACGAACCACGCGCCTGCCTACTTCAGCGCTTTGAAGTCCCAGGTCGAATCGGGCAAGTTCGCGGGCGCCTTCAACTGCCCGTAGTGGTAATACTCCACCTCGGCGCCGGCCGCGTCGAACGCCTCGACCACCACCGGCAGGCGGTAGCCGGGCGAGTCGGGCTTGGGGTCGAAGTACAAGCGGCGCTTGCCGCCCTTGCTCATCAGGGGATCGACGCCGCTCGGAATTATCACTTCGACGCCTTCGAGCGCGTAGGGCGCCTCCGGCCGGGTGACGAGGCCCAGCGGCTTGACGGGGCGGCTCTCGTCGGCGACTGCCGTCAGGAGCGCGTTGACGGTGCGGGCGAACCCGGCCTCGGTGACTTTGTAGCGCGTCTTGGCGGTGGCCTGCTTACTGTCGGGGTCGAGGTTGGTGCGGTAGCCCGCGCCGGTGAGCGGCGAGTCGCCCTTGCCGGTGATGATTGCCATCTTGCCGTCGTTCTGACCCTGCACGTACAGCACCTTGCGCCCCTGCCCCGCGTCGGAGAGCACGGTCATGGCCACGCTGAGTGGCTGGGCGCGGAAGCGGTATTGCACCTCGTCGGGGCCGAACTTCTTGCCCTGGACGACCTCGCGCTTGGTGAGCCTGCACTCGAAGTCGCGGAGCGAATCGACTTTTTGTTTGGCGGCGTCGGCGAGCGTCTTCACCGCCGCGCGGTCGCCCCCCTCGCCCTTCGGTTGCGCCTTGGGCGCGGGGGCAGGCGGGGCCGGTTCGGGGGCCGGGGTGGTCGCGGTCGCTAGGATGATGGTGGGGGCCGTCTCGGCCGCAGTCACCGCGTCCGGCGGCGGGGCGAGCGGCTTGGGCTGGGCCTCAACAACGTCCGGCGGGGGCGGCTGCTTGGGCAGCGGGCACGGCCGCGCGGCGGCGAACTCCTGCGCGGGGTCTGCCGGGCGCGAGCACGGGGCGAATTGACCGAGGCGGTGCCGGGCGCAACCGACCGCTAGAGTGAGTGCGAGCGCCGCACAGGTCAGGGCGAGTCGGGTCACGGCGAGTCCTCCCTGGTTGGCGTCACGGCCGGCGCGGCACCGTAGCGACCCCGGCGGTCGCGCTCAAGTCCAAGTGGCCCCACGGAGTTCGACTGATGGCGTGGGCGTACCTAGTCGCGGCCGGGGTCTTCGAGGTCGGCTGGCCCCTGGGCATGAAGTACGGCTTCGACCCCGAGCGCGGCACGCGACCCTGGCCGCTAATTGCCGGCGCCGCGTCGATGGCCGCGAGCCTCGGCCTGCTGTACCTCGCGCAGCGGACCATCCCCATCGGCACCGCCTACGCGGTGTGGACCGGCATCGGCTCGGTCGGGGCACTGGCGCTCGGCATCTGGCTGTTCGGCGAGCCGGCCACCGCCGCACGGCTGGCGTGCGTCGGCCTAATCGTGGCGGGGGTCGTGGGGCTGAAGGTGTTTGCGGCGTAGGGGCGAGGTTCAGGCGGGACCATGGCCACCACGCACTCAGTTGATGAGCCGCACCTCGACCGCGCCGCCGGGGAGTGCGACCCACAGGCCGCGCCCGGCCAGGAGAGACATGCCGAGCAGCACCTCGCCGCCCACCGCCGATGCCACCACGCCAACTCAGAACACTTCGGCTGTGAAGTTGTCGAACCGACGCACCGAGCCGTCCGCGAGAGTCGCTTGCCCAACCGAACGCCGGGGCAGGCCGAGCGAATCCACGACGGATTCCGGCAGCGTCAGCCACCCGTTGTAGCCGGTGTCGATCACGGCCTTGACCTCGACCTCGGTGCCCGCCGGGCCACGGACGTGCAGCGATACGACCGGCTCCAGGTTCGCACTGACCGTGCCCCGGTCGGTCACGGCGTCACCGACCGAGCACGCATCCGGTACGCCGCCGCCGGCCCGGTGCGCATGAGCCACAGCCGCTCGCCCGGTCGCCGCGCCAAAAGCCGCCCCGTCGCGGCGAAGTCGCTGGCATCGACCTCGAAGTCGCCCGACTCGACCGCGACCGCGACGAACTTGCCCTCGTCCTCGGGCCTGAGAGTGGAGCGAACGAGGCGCTCGTAAATCTCCTCGGCGAGCCGTTCGTCCTCGGCGAGGCGCGCGTCGTTGGCGGCTGTGGACATGGCGGAACCCCTCGTCGGGTGCGGGCGGGACCGCGCCATTGTATGGACCCTACTCGGACTCGCCACTCGCATCTCCCCGCCCCGCCACCTTGGCGAAGCCTGCGAGGCTGCGTAAGAACTCGGGATTGTCCGGCCGGCCGCAGTTCGCTAGAGTTTGGGCGTCCGGCCCGCACGCACACCCACCCCGTGGGACAGGAGGCGCGATGAGGTTTCAACTGCTGGATCGCGTTACCGCCCACGAACCGGGGAAGTTCCTGCGCGGGTCGAAGTCGCTCACGTTCGCGGAGGAGTACCTCGCCGACCACTTCCCGCGTTTCCCCGTCATGCCAGGCGTGCTGATGCTGCAAGCCCTGGTGGAGGCGGCGACGTGGCTGGTGCGGGCCACGCACCCTGAGGGGCCGACGGTGCTGAGCTTGCGCGAGGTCAAGAACGTGAGGTACGGCGCGTTCCTCCAGCCGGGGCGGCGCTTGGATGTCGCGGTCGATTGGGTGGGCGGGCACGCCGACTTTGCCCAGATGACGTTCCGCGGCAAGGGGACCGACGACCTCGGCCAGCAGACCGTCGCGGCGGCGTTCGCCCTCACGGGGTACAGCTTGAGCGAGCAGGGGCCGGCGGGCGCGGCGGCGGACCTGACCCTGCGGGCCGAGGCGCGCAAGCGCTTCGCGCTGTTGAACGAAGACCTGACCTGCCCCCCGTTTCGGAAGCCCGTGGTATGACGACACTCACCGGCCAAGTGGCCCTCGTGACCGGCGGCAGCCGGGGCATCGGCGCGGCGATCGTCACCGCCCTCGCGGCCAGTGGCGCGAAGGTCGTGTTCGTCTACCGCGGCAACCAGTCCGCGGCCGACGCCTTGGTGGCCCAGGTGGCGAGTGCCGGGGGCCACGCCGAGGCCGTACAGGGCGACGTGGCCGACCCCGAGGCGGCTTCGCGCATCGTCGCCGGAGTGATCGAGAAGCACGGGCGCCTCGATATCCTGGTGAACAACGCCGGGGTCATCCGCGACGGCCTCTTTGTGCGCATGGAGCCGTCGGCCTGGAAAGAGGTCATCGACACGAACCTGAACGGCACGTTCTACTTCTGCCGGGCCGTCGCCGAGCAGATGGTGTTCAAGCAGCGCTCCGGGCGCATCGTCAACATCTCGAGTGTGAGCGGCAGCCACGTCAACGCGGGCCAGGCGAACTACTCGGCCTCGAAGGGCGCGGTCAACTCGCTGACCAAGGT
>CAXTPM010000625.1:0-3371 GCA_964245865.1 uncultured Fimbriiglobus sp.
CGATTCGGCGCGCCAAGCCGGATCGGCGATTGCCACCGTTTCGGCCGGCCGGCATAATGGGGCTGTCACTGAGGGACTGCGACATGGCCATCGAGATGACCTGCCCCGGCTGCGAGCGCTTGTACCGGCTGAAGGACGAACTCGCGGGCAAGAAGGTCGCGTGCAAGAACCCCGACTGCCGCCGGGCGTTCGTGGTACCGAGCGCGACCGCGCCGGTGGCGGCGTCCTCGGGCGGACTCGACACCGAAACCCTCGCGGCGATGGCGTTCCGCGAGGACGCCGACGCCAACCCGGTCGAAGCGCAGTCGGTGCCGATGACGTGCGTCAACTGCGACCACCAGTTCACCGTGACCGCCGACAAGCAGGGCAAGAATGTCCTCTGCCCCGACTGCCGCACCCCGCAGCGTGTCCCGTTCCTGCAAAAAGCCAAGCAGGCCCGCGGCGGGCCGAGCCTCGCCAAGCAGCCGGAGTTGGAGGGCGTCGTCTCCAGCACCGACGCGAGCTACGCCCGCCCGGAGTCGTTCAAGCAGGCCGGCGTCGGGCTTCCCGAACTCGAGCCGCGCAGCCTCGGGCAAATCCTCACGTTCACGCTCGTGCCCCTCGGACTTCTACTCGCCCTCGGCGTCGGCGCCTACAGCCTGACGCGCTCGCGCGACACCGGGCGCGAAATCGCCGGCATGAAAAAGGCCCTCGAAGAGATGCCCGACTCGAAGGACGCGAGTATGCCGCCGGGCGAGGTGCCGCTGGCCCGCGCGGCACTCCTGATCGCGTCGAGCGAGTACGCCATGCGCCGCGCCGACAAGACGCCCAAGGAGTTGCTCGAAGGCGTGCAGGCGCTCAGCCGGGCGCGCAAGGAGTTGGAGGACGCGCCGCCCTCGACCGGGCGCGACTACCTGTTCGAGCGGCTGGCACTCGCGCACTTGCTGTGCGGCGGCTCGGACCAGGAGGTGAAGGACGAGCAGCGCATCCGCTTCACACCGCAGGCGGTCGGCAACTCGCGGGCGCGCGTCAACGAGAAGGTCTACGACGTGCAATCCGAGTTGCGCCAGACCGCGCAGGCGATGCGCAACCCGCAGCGTCCCGCCGGCGTCGAGGTGCGCCAGCACGTGCTGCGGCTGGTGTCGCGCGAACTCCTCAAGTCCGGCCACGCCGGCGTCCCCGAGACGCTGTTGCCCGCGCTGTTCGCCGACGAGGAGCAGGCCGAGGCGCGGGCGTGGATCGCCTGCGAAGCCTTCGGCGCGAGCCAGAACGCCGAGGCCGCGACCGCCGAGGTCGTCAAACTCAACGACCAACTGCAGGGCAAGCCGGCCGGGCCGGGGCTGCTGACGCTCGCACAAGTCGCGTCCGGCGCGCCGCCGGTGCTGAAGCAACTGCCGCCGCCCCCGCCGGCCGGGGCGCTCGACGAAACGGTACGCGCCGTGTACGCCAACGCCGCGCTGCTTCGCAAGAATGCCGCCGAGGCCGTCGCACTCGCCGCGCGGCCGGGGCGCACCGACGGGCGCCTGCGGGCACTGTCCGACTGCGCCGGGGCCGCCGAGCCGGCTGCGGTGGCCGCGGCCCTCGGGGCGATCCTGGCCGACGCGCGCAAGCCCGAGGCCGGGACCGCGCTCGACCTCGACTACGTCCGCGCCGCGTACAGCGCCGGGCGCGCGGGTAAGCCGGAACTGGCCGAGGAGTGCATCAAGCTCTGCGGCCAGCCCGACGGCAAGGCGCTCTGCCGGGCCGAGTTCCTGCGCGGCCAACTCGACGCCGGCGCCCCCGTGCCCGAGTCCGCCGCCGAGATGCCGGCCGACCCGGTCAAGGAGTTGCGCCTGGGCCACCTGCTCGGCAAACTGCTCGCGGCCCGCGCCAACGCGGCCGTCGGCGGCCCCGAACTGGGTCTGGAGGGCTGGGCCAAGGGGACCGCGCGGCCGTTCGGCCGCGCCGGCGAGGCGCTCGGGCACCAGGATCGCGCCCGCGCCCGGTCGTGAGCCGGCCCAAGCGCCCGCCGCCCGCGCCGGGACTCGTCGGGCCGCTGGCGCCCTACGAGTTGATCCGCCTCGCGCGGCGCGGGCAGGCCACGCGCACGCGCCTGATTCTGGCCGGCGTGGTGCTCGGCGTGCTGACGCTGTTCACCGTTTTCTGGTTCCGCGACTGGACGACGCGCGACCTGTTCACCGGCAACTCGCGCACGATGAGTATCGCCGAGAGCGCGCGCTTCGGCGACTCGTTCACGCTCGCGTTTTTGCTGGCGCAACTGGTGACGGTGTCGCTGCTCACCCCGGCGTATACGGCCGCGACGATCGCCGAGGAGAAGGACCGGCAGACGCTGCCGTTTCTCTTGGTGAGTGTGCTGCGGACGCGGGAGATCGTGCTCGGCAAGTACCTCGGCCGGATGGCGTTCGTGCTCGGCATCCTCGCCGCCGGGCTGCCGATTTTGGCCATCACCACCCTCTACGGCGGCGTCAGTCCCGACTTCCTCGCCACCAGCTACGCCGTGACGTTCTCGACGGTGGTGCTGCTGGGCGCGATCGGCCTGGCGTGCGGCGCGGCGTCGCCGACGTACCGGGGGGCGCTGGCTAAAGCGTATGCTTTCTCGCTCTTGTGCCTGACGGGCGGCGGCGTCTACTCCGCGCTCAGCCCGGTCGGGGTGCTGCTGCTGCTGCGGGCGCTCGCGGGGAACTGGTCGATCTACGTTCTGGCGGCGGGGTTCGCCGCGGCGCAACTCGCCCTCGCCGGGTTCTTGGTGTACCAGGCGTGCCGCTCGGTGCGCCGGCTGCGGGCCACGCTCACCCGGCCGGGGCGCTCGCTCACCCGCGCCACGGCCGTCCGACCGCCGGCGAACCTGCCGGTGGCCCGGCGGATCGACGCCGAGCCGCAGCCGATCTTCGACGACCCCGCCCCCACGATCCGGCGCGGCAACCGCCGGCGGCATCTCGCGCCCTTGCCCAAAGAGTTCCGCCGCCCCAAGATCGGCTCGCGCGACCCGTTCGACTGGAAGGAGCGCTATACCACTGGGATCAAATGGAGCCGCGACGGCGAGGCGGTGCGGCTCTCCAGCCAGAGCATCGAGGTCGCCTCGCTGGGCGTGCTGATGCTGTTCCTGTGCTGCGGCACCTGCGCGCTACCGACCCAACAAACGGCGACTACCACGGGGCGCGCCGAGGGGGCCGCGGCGTTCCTGCTGCTCACGCCGGCGGTGGCGGCGGGGTTCTACGCCGCGCTCCGCACCGGGGTGACGGCCGCCCTCTCGGTTGCCCGAGAGCGGCAGCGGAACACGCTCGATTCCCTGCTGTTGATTCCCGTAGACCGCCGGGCAATCCTGTGGCCGAAGTGCAAGTACGCCTTGCGCGGCATGGCCGCGGGCGTCGCCGCCGGCGCGATCATCGGCG
>CAXTPM010000626.1:0-3362 GCA_964245865.1 uncultured Fimbriiglobus sp.
GGGGCGCGTACTGATTGTGGGGGCGAGCGCCCGCGCCGCCGCGGAAAGCGCGCGCCGGGCGGGGTTGGCGCTGATGGCGATCGACCTGTTCGCGGACGACGATTTGCGCGAGTTGTGCGACGAGGTGCGCATCTGCCCGCGCGGCGACTACCCGGCGGGCCTGCCGGAAATCGCGCGCGAACTGCCGCCGGCGCCGTGGCTGTACGCCGGCGGCTTGGAGAGCCAGCCCGGCGTCGTGGCCGAGTTGACCGCCGGGCGCGAGTTGTGGGGCAACGGCCCCGAGGCGCTACGGCTGGTGCGCAGCCCGCAGTGGCTCGCCGGAGTCGCGGCGGCGGTGCCGGGCGCGAGCTTCCCCGAATCGGCATTCGACGGCTCGCCCGCACCGGACCCCGACTGGCTCGCCAAACCCTTCGCCGGCTCCGGCGGCTCGCGCGTGCGCCGCCTGGAAGTCGGCGAGTCCGCCCCCGCCGGCTGCTACCGTCAGCGCTTCACCCCCGGCCGGCTGCGCTCACTTGTCGCAATCAGTCACGCCGCCGGGGCCACACTCGTCGGCGCGTGCGAGGGGATGACCGCCGAGCCGTTCCGCTACGCCGGTACGTGGGGGTCGCTCGATTTACCGGCGGACCAGCGTAGGCTCGCGGAGGAACTGGTGGGCGCCGCCGATGCCGCCTGTCGCTCGGCGCTCGCGCTCCCTACCACTACGCCGACCGCACCCTCGGCGCTCCGGTCCCCTCCCCCCTTGAGGGGGAGGGCTAGGGTGGGGGGTGGCCGGCCCAGCAGGAGGGGCCGCGAAGCGGGTTCGACTTCACCGGCCATCGCAAGCCTACCCCCCACCCCAACCCTCCCCCTCAAGGGGGGAGAGGGCAAGACGGCCGGCCTCGTCGGTGCGTGGAATCTCGACGTAATCGAGACCGCCGACGGCTACGCGGTGCTCGAACTCAACCCGCGCGTCACGGCGGCGGTGGACGTGATCGATCGCGCCTTCGGAATCAGCCTCGTCGGCCTCCACGCCGCCGCCTGCGCCACCGGGGCGGCGCCCTACCTGCCCGCGCGCCCCGCCCAACAATGGGGCAAGCGAATTATCACCGCCGGGCGCGACCTGATCGCCCCCAACTCAGCGGAGTTCGCGCGGCTGGAGCGCGAGTTGGGGGCCGAGCTGCGCGACCGCCCCTGGCCGGGCGCGACCGTCTCGCGGCGCCACCCGTTCTGCACCCTGCTGGTGCCGGGCACGCGCGAGCAACTCGACGCCACAGCCGTGCGATTCGCCGCCGAGTGCCACCGCTGGGAGGCCACACATGCCCACGCTGAATGAGCGCGCCTGGCGACTCTCCGAGCGCATGATCCGCCGCGCGCGCCGCCTGAACGTCGGCGTCTCCAGCGTCGGCGGCGTCACCGTGTTCGACTGCGGCGTCCACGCCCCCGGCGGACTCGTGGCCGGCCGGCAGCTCGCGCGCCTCAGTGCCGGCGGCTCGCTCGCCGTGCGCATTGCCGTCACCCCCGGCGAGTTCGGCACGCCCACGGTCGAAGTCCAGAGCGACGACCCCGCGGCCGCGTGCCTCGGCGCCCAGTACGCCGGGTGGCAGATCGCGGTCGGCAAGGAGTTCGCCATGGGGTCCGGCCCCATGCGCGCCAAGCTCGGCCGCGAGGCGGTCTTCGGCACGGTCACCGAGGCGGAGGATGCGGCCCGCGTCGTCGGCACGCTCGAATCGCGCAAGCTGCCGGGCGAGGCGCTGGCGGCGCACCTCGCCGAAAAGTTGGGCCTGCCCCCCGAAAGCATCCGCCTCGCGGTGGCCCCGTGCGCGAGCCTCGCCGGCACGGTGCAAGTCGTCGCCCGCTCGCTCGAGACCGCGCTGCACAAGCTGCACGAGCTGAAGTTCGACGTGCGGCAGGTCGTGAGCGGCGCCGGGAGCGCCCCGCTGCCCCCCGCCGCGGCCGACGAGTTAGTCGCGGTGGGGCGCACCAACGACGCGATCCTCTACGGTGGCCGGGTGACGCTGTGGTGCCGCGCCGCCGACGACGAACTCGCGGCGATCGCCCCGCGCGTGCCGTCCTCCGCGTCGAAGGACCACGGCAAGCCGTTCGCCGAACTGTTCGCCCACTACGGCGACTTCTACAAGATCGACCCGCTGCTCTTTAGCCCCGCCGAAATCACGCTGGTGAACCTCAGCACCGGCCGGACTTTTCGCGCGGGCCGCGCCGAGCCGACTCTGATCGCGCGGTCGTTCTTCGGGGGGGGCTAGCCGTGCGCCTCGCGGTGGTGAGCGGCGGGCGCGGCTGGCACGTCGCCGACCTGCTGCGCGCGGCGGGCGAACTCGGCGTGCCGGCCGAGGCGGTCGATTTCCGCGCCCTCGCCGCCGACTGCACCCGACTGGCCCAACCGTTGGCCGAGCCTTCCGTGACGCTCGTGCGCACCATGCCGGCCGGCACGCTGCAGCAAGTCGTGTTCCGCATGGACGCATTGCACATCCAACAGGAGCGCGGCGGCGCGGTCGTCAACCCGCCCCGCGCGGTCGAGGTCTGCGTGGACAAGTTCCTCGCCACCGCGCGGCTCGAACTCGCCGGCGTGCCGACCCCCGCGACGTGGGCCGGGCAGTCCGCCGACGCGGCGATGGACGCCTTCCAGCAGTTGGGCGGCGACATCGTACTCAAGCCCCTGTTCGGCGCCGAGGGGCGCGGCATGACCCGCGCGAGCGACCCCGACCTCGCCTGGCGCGCCTTCCGCGCCGTCGAGCAACTCGGCGAAATCTTATACGTTCAGCGGTATATCCGCCACGACGGCAGCGACCTGCGCGCGTTCGTCCTCGGCGAGAAGGTGCTCGCGGCGATGCGGCGTAAGGCCGCGCCGGGGCAGTGGCGCGCCAACGTCGCGCAGGGCGGCAGCGCCCGAGCGGTGGAACTCGAACCGGCCGTCGCGGAACTCGCCCTGCGGGCGGCGCGCGCCGTCGGCGCCACGGTGGCGGGGGTGGACCTGGTGCGCGACGAGCGGCGCCGGTGGCTGGTCCTCGAAGTCAACGCCGTCCCCGGCTGGCGCGCCCTCGCGGAGTGTGCGCGGCTCGACGTGGCGAAGTGCGTGGTGCGGTACCTCGCCGACGGGGGGCGTTAGCAGTGCGTTCCGCGAACGAAGTCGCCGGCCTGGTCTACCGCGCGTGCGCCGACGAGGTGGCCGCGCGCAAGGTGGGCAACGTCTACCCCGGCGCGCCGTTCGAGGAGATGACCGCCGCCGACTTCCTGGCGAGCGCGGCCGCGATGCGCGACGCCTGGCGGGCCGATCTCGACTCCGGCGCGGCGACCGTCGGCGGTCTGATCTTATCCGCCGTCGAGGCCCGCCGGCGCGTCACGTCGGCGAACACGAACCTCGGCCT
>CAXTPM010000627.1:0-3360 GCA_964245865.1 uncultured Fimbriiglobus sp.
CTGGAACCGCGCGGCCCTGCTCGACCGAACCCTCGCGCGCCTCGCCGAACTCCGGGTGCCGCCGGCACTCCGGTACGAGGTACTCGTTGTCGATAACAACTCGAGCGACGGCACGCCCGAGGTTCTCGCGCGCCATGCGGGCAGGCTGCCGCTGCGCTCGGTGCGCGAGGCGAGGCAGGGCCACTCGCACGCGCGCAACCGCGCCGTCGCCGAGGCCGGGGGCGAACTCGTCGTCTGGACCGACGACGATGTCTTGGTCGCGCCCGACTGGCTGGCCAACATCGCGGCCGCGGCGAACGACTTCCCCGACGCGGCGTACTTCGGTGGCCCCGTGCGGCCGTGGTTCGAGTCCGCCCCGCCGGACTGGGTGCGCGACAACCTGACCCGCCTCGGCTTCTGCTGGGCGCTGGTCGATTACGGACCCGAGACGCGCCCCCTGAATCCCGGCGAGTACCCCTACGGCGCGAACATGGCCGCGCGGCGCGGGTGGCTCGTGCGGTTCCCGTTCGACCCGGCTTACGGGCGCGTGGGGAAGCAGCTTTCCAGCGGCGACGACACGCGCGTGCTGGACGCCATTGCCCAGGCCGGCGGGCGCGGAATCTGGGTCGGAAATGCGGCGGTCGATCATTTCCTGCCGGCCGAGCGCATGACGCCGGAGTACGTGCGCGAGATCGTCTACTGGTCGGGCTACTACAGCCACGGGCCGTTCGCCGCCGACGCCTCGCCGCGACTGCTGGGCGCGCCGCGCTGGCTGTGGCGGCGGCGACTCACGCTGGCTGTGGCGGCGCGCTGGAAGCGCCTGGCCCGGCGGGCCGACTGGCCGGTGGTCCTGGCCGACGCGGCGAAGGCGGCAGGGCTATTGGCGCGCTTCCGCGCGGGGCGCGCGCGATGAGTGCCGCCAAGCCGCGCGTGGTCTACTACACCTCGCCGCTCTCGCCGTGCGGGGTGGCGTCGTACCAGCATCGTGTCGCCGAGTCGTTTGACCCCGACACGACGCTGGAGACGGTGCGGCTCCCGGCCGGCCGGCGGTTCGGCGCCGACCTGCGCAGCCTCGCCGGGCGCGTCGCCGAGTACCGCCGGCTCGCCCGGCTCTCGCGCGGCTCGGCGGGGGTGGTCGTCGATTACACGGATACGTTCTTCAACGGCAGCCGCCCCGGCGAGGCGATGTTCGGCCACTTCGCGCGCTCGCTGGGTGTGCGCCCGGTGGTGGTGCTGCACGAACTCCCCGGCCGGCTCGACCCGCCGGACTTGGCCGGCCCCCTCCCACTGAAGGTGGTGCAGCGCCTGGCGCACCGGGCACTCGCCGGGGTGGCGGCGCGGTCGCCGGCCTACACCCGGTACGTGGGGGCGCGGCTCTTCGCCGGGGCCAAGCACTTGGTCGCCCACGCCCCGGCCTTGATCGAGGGCCGGCGCGACCTGCCGCCGGCGCGGCGGCACCTGCTCCCCTCCCCGGCCTACGCGCTCCCCCCC
Source organism: uncultured Fimbriiglobus sp. (assembly GCA_964245865.1). GTDB lineage: Bacteria > Planctomycetota > Planctomycetia > Gemmatales > Gemmataceae > Fimbriiglobus. The sequence continues at coordinate 1,471 of CAXTPM010000627.1, forward strand.
CCGGACCTGTTGCCCGGCGGGGTCGATGCCGAGTACGGGCTGGCGGGGAAGCGCGTACTGGTGGTGTACGGCTTCCCGCAGCCGAGCAAGGGGTTCGACCGCGCGGTGCGGGCGCTCGCGCACCTCCCACCCGAGGCGGTGCTGGTTCAACTCGGCGCGAACCGGACGGGGGACCGGGGCGCCGCGGAGTTGCGCGAACTCGCCGAGTCGCTGGGGGTGGGCGCGCGCCTGATCCAGCCGGGCGAGTTGGCCGAGGCGCGCGTGGCTGCGGTGCTGGCGCGGGCCGAGGTGGCGCTGGCGCCCTACCGCAGCGTGCACCATTCGAGCGGCCTGGGCCACCTGATCGGCGCCGGGCTTCCGGTGGTCGCGGCGCGGGTCGGCGGGGTGGTCCCCGTGGCGGAAGCCGGGGCGGGCGTGGCGTTCGCCGACTGCGACGACCCGGCGGCGCTCGCCCGCGCCGTGACGGGAGTCTTGGCGGACGGGGGCCGCGCGGCAGTTTTGCGGTCGGCGAGTCGTGCCTACGCCCTAGAATACTCGTTCGCGGGGGTCGCCCGGCACCTGAGAAGTTGGGCGGTGGGGCCGTGAACGGATTCGAGACTCCCCTGCGGGTGGCGGTGGACGCGCGCGTGGTGTTCGACGAGACGCCGCGCGGCATCGGCCAGACGGTGGCGTGCCTGTACCGCGCGCTCGCCGCCGCGCGGCCGGACTGGCGCTTCGACCTCTACTGCCGCACCCCCGACCCGGCGCCGCTGTTCGCCGGATGCGCCAACGTGGCGGCGCGGCCGCTGGAGATGCGGGGCGACCGCTTCGAGCTGTGGCCGCGGCTGCGGCTGCCGTGGGCGGTGGCGCGCGGCGGGGCGCACGTGTTCCACGCCGCCGCCGGGCCGGCGCCCACACTGGTGCGCGGCCCCCTGGTGACGACGATTTACGACCTGATCCCGATCGACGCCGGGCGCGCCGACCCGGCCGCGCGGCACTGGGCGCGGCGGGTGCGCTCCGCGGCGCTGCGGGCGAAAGTGGTCCTGACCAGTAGCGCCCACGCGCGCGACCGCATCGTGGACCTGCTCGGCATCGACGCCGGCAAGGTGCGCCTGGTGCGCTGGGGGCCGGTCACGGCCCCGAAGGCGCCGCCGGGCGCCGCGCGGCGCGCCGAACTCGCGGGGCGCTACGGCTTCGCCCCGACGGGTAAGTACGTGCTGCACTTCGGCATGGCCGACCCGCGCAAGAACACCGCCCACTTGCTCGCGGAGTGGGGCCGGCTCCCCGAGGCGGTGCGGCGCGCGCACACTCTCGTGGTGGTCGGCGTCGAGGGGCCGGGGCGGGCGCACTTCGAGAGCCAGGCGCCGCCGGGGGCGCGAGTTCACGGCTACGCGCCCGAAGCGGATGTCGCGGACTTGCTGAGTGGGGCGGCGGCGCTGGCGTACCCCACCACCTACGAGGGCTTCGGCCTGCCGCTCTTGGCGGCGTTCGCGGCCCGCACCCCCGTGGTGGCGGGGAACCTCACGAGTCTCCCCGAAGTCGCCGGGGACGCGGCCGAGCTAGTCGATCCGCACGCGCCCGGCGCGTTCGCGGCGGGTCTGGCGCGCGTGCTCACCGACCCGGCGCACGCGCACGAGTTGGTGCGGCGCGGGGCCGAGCGGCTGCGGCGCTACTCGTGGGCCGGCGCGGCGGAAGTGGTGGCCGGTGCGCTTGCCGACGCCGCTGGGGTGGCGCGGCCGGCCGAAACCCCGGCGGTCCCGGCGCCGCCGGCGCGGGCGCGGAGGGGGCTGCGTGCGCATCGCCCTTGACGCCCGGCAGTTGTACCGCCCCGACCGGCGCGGCATCGGCAAAACTTTGGCGCTACTCTACGACGAACTGGCGCGCCGAAAACCCGAGTGGGAGTTCGTCTTC
>CAXTPM010000628.1:0-3357 GCA_964245865.1 uncultured Fimbriiglobus sp.
GTGCCGCATGGCGAAGACTGTTGTGATCGACGAGCTGATCGTGACCCTGCGCGTCCCGGCGGGCCTGCCCGACGCCGAGGCCGAGGCCGTCCGCCAAACCCTGACCAGCCCCGCGTTCCTGGACCGCGTCCGAGCGGCGGTCTCGGCCGCGCTCGCGCCGTTCCCCGAACTCGCCGTGTGCCGCGCCGCCGTAGCCCGCTGACGGGTTCGCGCGGCCGTCTACTTCGCCTCGCGGCCCGTGAGGGTGGCGGGGCAAAGTAGGCGGCGACTTACGAGTCCGAGTTCGAGGCGGGAGCCTCTTTTTTAGCTATCAGGGGGTCGGGCCGCGCCCTGAGCGCGGCCAGCGCGCCGCCGGGCGGCGCCGCGCTCTGCGCGAGGAGCGCCGCCACGCCGATCGCGGGCGGCTCGCCGGGGCCGAGGATCGGCGGCCGGTACGACCCCGACGCGACCGCGCGTCGAGTGCGCCTTACGCGTACCGCTCGGAGCCGGGGGCCGCCGCCACGGGCCCACGCCGGTAGCGGCGATCCTGTGGGACAGGGCTACTCGTTCGGCGGCACCAGCGGCACGAGGCACGCCCCCTACCGCCTCTCCGGCCTCTTCTCCTCCCCGCCGATTTTCTTGAGCGCCAGATCGACCGCGCGGGCGGTCGGGCCCCGCGCGGTTTTGAGCAACTGCCGCAGCCTCGGGAGCGCGTCCTTCGCGTCCGGGCCGATCTGGCTCAGGGAGAGGGCCGCGAGTACCCGGATGGGCTCCTCCTCACTCTCCAGCAGGTCGGTCAGCGAGGCCACGGCGGGTTTGCCGATCGCCGCGAGCCGGGACGCCGCCGCGATGCGGCCACCGTCTTCGGCCGCCTCTTTCAGGCGCGCCACCAGCAGGTCCACGGCAGGCTGGCCGAGCCGCCCGAGCGCCTCGGCCGCGTGCTCGGGCACGCCTCCCTCCTCGTCGTCCCCGTACTCAATGAGCCGCTTGACGACTCCCTCGGTGCGGCGCGGGTCGATCTGGGCGAGGGCGCAGAGGGCGTCGATGCGGACGAGACGGTTGCGGTCCGCGACCGCGTCGTTGAGCGCCGCGACCACGTCGTTTGATGTCGGGCGGATCTTGCCGAGTGCCTGGGCGGCCGCCCCCCGCACCTGGAAGAAGCGGTCGCCCAGGGCCGCGACCAGCGCCGGCGTCGCCCCGGCCGCGTCCCGCCCCACCTCGCCCAGCGCGAGGGCGGCCTGCATCCGCACCTCGTCGTCCGCGTCGGCCAGCGCATCGCCCAGGGCCGGCACGGCGGGCTTCCCCACGCGGATGAGCGCGGAAGTGGCGTGGTGCCGGAACTTCGACACCTTCCCCTCGCGCATCGCCTTGATGAGTGGGCGTACGGCGTCCTCGCCGAACTCGCCCACCGCCGACGAGGCGGAGTACCGGACGAAGTCGAGGGGGTCGCTGAGGGCGTCGGTCAGCGGCTGGACGGCCACGTCCGGGCGGAGCGCGACCCTGCCCAGGGACCGGGCGGCGTGGCCCCTCACGAACCCGTCCTTGTCCCGTAGCGCGCGGGCCAGCGCCGGGACGGCCTCTTCGGCCTCCCGGCCGTAGGCCCCGAGCGCCTGGGCGGCCACTCGCCTCGCCTCCGCGTCCCCGTCGCTCAACTCGCGTAGCCACTCGGCCACCGTTCGGCGCTTGTGCCGGGCCGGCTCCGGGGACTTCGCGTCTTTCTGCCCGCCCGCGGTCGGCGGCCCCGCCGGGGCGCCGCCCGTCTTGCGGCCGTTCGGCAGCGGCGTGATCGTCACGAGGACTACCCCGCTGGCGACCACGGACTCCTTCGCGGTGATCTGGAAGCGGCCGGCCCTCCGCTCGCCGCCCCCCGCCTTCACCAGTTCGAGGGCGGCCTTGCCCTCGTCCCCCTCGAACAGCCTGCTCTTGAACAGCTTCGCGGCCAGCTCGGCGCCCGGCCGGTTGGTCGCCGCCTGGACCTCCATGCGCCCCAGCAGCGGCGACACGCGCACGTTGAGCCCGTCGACCAGCTTCGAACCCGCCTGCGTCACCTTGATCGCCGGGATCGTCGCCAGCAGGCGGGCGCCCCGGTAGTCGAGGAAGTCGTCGTCACCCGCGGTCGGCGCCCCGAGTTCCTTCTTGATGTCGGCGAGCGTGATCGGGAAGTCGTCCTCGGCGCGGGCGGCGGCCGCGCCCGTCGGGCGCGCGGAAAGTAGGGCGAGGACCGCGAGCGGAAGCAATCGGCAGCACATGGTTCCCTCAGACGTGAAGGTTTGTGTTTCGGATCGAGGGGGAAGAGCCCCCCGGCCACGGGCGTCTCGACCCACAGCCGAAGGGTGACATAGTCCGTGGCGTTATAAGCCGTGGCAGAGCCTGCGGCAAGCGGCCACAGTCAGGGGATGGAACCCGACGACGCGAAAGTCCTCTTCGGCCGCCGCGTGCGCGCCCTGCGCACGGCGGGCGGGTTCTCGCAAGAAGCGTTCGCCCAGACGGCGGGGATCGACCGCAGCTACTACGGCAGCATCGAGCGCGGCGAGCGCAACGTCACCCTCGACACCATCTGCCAGATCGCGGCGGGACTCGGCGTCGAGCCCTTCGAGCTGCTGCGCTTCGACCGTGAACCCCCCGAGGCCGGGGCGGCAGCCGGGGACGCCGCAGCGGAGTAGCGACCTACGCCGGAAAACCTACACGCCAGAGCTCGACGGCCGTCCCCGCCGATGCGGTCGGCGTTGAAGGGTCTCTGCGAGGCGCGGCCGCACTCAGCGCAGTTGAAGTTCGGGAGCCTGCGGGGCGGCACGGGGGCGGTTTCTAAAAAGTAGTTTTGCGTTACGGCGTGCGATACGCCCCAGGTGCCACCACCCGGAAATCGGCGAGGAGCTGGACCAGGCCGGCGTGTTCGCCGGCTTGATCCGGGGCGCGGTGGCGACCGCGACCGACGGCTGGCTCGCGCGGGCCGAGAAGTCGGCGTGCGGGTCGCTGCGGCGGGACGAGGCGGCCGTGCGGGCCGGCGTAGAGACGCGCTGGAGCAACGGCCCCGTCGAGGGCCAGGTGAACCGGCTGAAGGCGGTCAAGCGGCAGATGTACGGGCGGGCCGGACTCGACCTGCTCCGCCGGCGGGTGGTCGCCCCGCCGTGACCGGACTGCCGCGGCCGGCAGTCGCGTGGAAGGGACGGGCGGCTGCACCAGGAGTGCGGGAAAGCCACTTTGACATGAGCGTTGACAAATAGCTTGCGCCTCGGCCTGGGTGAGCTCGCGCTCGGTGCCCCCGGCGACGAGTCGGACCCACTTGCCGTTTTTCACCAGGGCGCCGAAGCGGGCGAGGATCACGTCGAACGCGGCGTTGAGTCCGGGGACCGGCAGCGCCAGCGACCCGACCGACAC
>CAXTPM010000629.1:0-3347 GCA_964245865.1 uncultured Fimbriiglobus sp.
CCTGTCGGAGCGCGTCGTCGAAGTCGCCGGCGATTTGCAACGTTAATGCGGCGTGTTCGAGGGCTTGCGAGAGTTTGCCGTAGCTGATCTTGCCGGAGCCGATGAAGATGACGCCGCGTAGTAAATTAGTCGCGGCGCAGTAGATGGCGAGGCTAGCGCTGGTGTTTCCCGTACTCGCGCACGCCGCGCGCCGCGCGCCGACCAAATTGGCGTGGGTGAACGCGGCGGTCATGCCGTTGTCCTTGAAACTCCCCGAGGGGTTCATCCCCTCGTACTGCAAGTACAATTGTCCCGGATTGAGGCCGACGTACTTGGCCACGGGGTCGGACTTCTGGCAGAGCGTCTGGCCCTCGCCGATGCTCAAAATGCGCGCGTCGGGGGCGAACGGCAGGAGTTCGCGGAAGCGCCAGACTCCCGAGAACTCCAGCGGCTCGTTGCGGCGCGCCCACTTGGCCTCGAAGCCCCTGAGAGATTTGGGCACCGGCAGGCGGTCCCAGTCGTAGGCCACGTCGAGCAGCCCGCCGCACTTCGGGCAGGCGAAGTGGCTGTCGGTGAGTTGCACCGTGGCCGCGCAACTGGGGCGGATGCAGCGCTGGAAGGCGAGTTCGCGGGTCGTCACGCAAGTTGCCTCGGCGCGGGGGCGGGGGAGCGGTATAGCTTAGCAGGAGGGCGCGGAGTGCGAAAGCCCGGCGACGCCCGCCGCCGGGTCTGCGGCCGGGTCCGCCGCTCCGAAACAAAGACCCCAGGGACGTTCGTCCCAGGGCTCTCGCCCGTCTTGCTGTGGCCCGATTTTCCGAGACCGTACTCATGCCCGTGCAACTGCTCAGCCTCACCGACGGCCCCAGCGTGCTCGTGGACCGGCCGATTTTGTTATTTGGCCGGCACCCCGAGTGTGACGTGCAGTTGAACTCCAAGAAGGTCTCGCGCCGCCACTGCTGCCTGGCACTCCTGGCGGAGTACCTGGTGGTGCGCGACCTGGGCAGCACGAACGGCGTGCGCGTCAACGGCGTGCGCGTGCTCGAAGGGCGCCTCATTCCCGGCGACGAGCTGACCATCGGCAACTTCCGCTATCAGGTCTCCGGCGACGCGCTCGACCGGCCGATGGGCGGCGACTGAGCCGCCCTGCCGGGGGTGGGGTTCCGCACCGGCTCCTGGCGGTTGGCCAAGAGCGCGAAGCGGTGGTGCGTCAGCGCCGCGAGTACGCCGGAGAGCGCCAGCCACGCCACCTGACCGGCCACCAGCGCGGCGACGCCGAACTCCCCGGTGCGGCGGTACGTGTTCGGCTCAAACGGGCCGAGTTCGGTCTTACTCCAGTCAGGCACTGGCAGCACGCCCATCACCAGCGGCGGCGTGACCCCCGCGAGCAGTTGGAAGAACTCCTGGCTGTCGAGGCTGCCCGCCCCCCCGGCCAGGGAGAGCGGCATGAAGCAGCAGAGGCTCAGCACCACCCAGAACCCGCCCGCCGCAATCCCCCCCCAGAGCGACGCCTGCACCGAGGCGGTGAGGGTCTTGCGCGCCCTGGCGCTGCAATAGAGGCCGATCCACGCGAACCCTGAGGCGAAGTTCAGGAGCGCGAGCGCCATGAAGATCAGCGCCAGCGGCTCGTAAGACCCTGTGACCAGCCCCGCCGCCCACACCACCACCAGCAGGCCCAGCAGCGAGCGCACGCCGAGTAGTGTGCCGAGCCACTTGGCGCGCAGCATCTGCCACGGCGAGAGCGGCGTGGCGATGAGGCTAATCCAGGTGTCGCGGTCGCGCTCGCCGGAAATGGCGCCCGAACCCCGGATCGAGACGCCCACGAACAGCAGGAAGCACAGGCAGCCCGTACTAATGCGCACCCAGTTGTTCATGCCGTCGTGGAAGTCGCGCCAGCGCTTGTCGAGCGACGCGGAGTTCGGCCAGCAGTAGTCCTGCACCACGGGGATGAGGTCGCCGAACTCGGCCACGGTGATGATGGCGGGCGCGGCGAACACCAGCACGTACACGACCACCATCATTAGCCGCCAGGCGACGCCGTGCCGGCGCTGGCGCTCGACGGTGACTTCTTTCCAGATCATGGGGTCGAACTTCACGCTGCGGGCCGCGCGAACCGCCCGCCCCCTGCCGAGTTTGCGCGACGTGCCCACCGGAGCACTCGACTTCCGCCGCAGCCGCACCACGGCCAGCATCATCAGCAGTCCGCCGACGACCGCCCAGAACGCGGCGAACTCGGTGAGGGCGTCGGTGAGGGTAGTGGCGCCGACGGTCAGGCCGACGCGCGACACCCGCGCGAGGTAGACCGCGACTTGGTAAAGCGGGTTCCCGGTCGCCAAGTACCCCGCACCCCAGTCGAGCCAGTCAGCGATGAGCGGCCAATCGACGGGGAATCCCAAGAACGTCGTCGAGGCCAGTCCCCGCCCCGCGCCGAGCTTCAGCATCGTCGTCAGCCACCACAGCACGAACGACCCGACCGCATAAACGAACACAATCCCGAACGCCATCAGAATCGCCTCGCGCGGCCGGCGGCACTGCACCGAGGCGTACAAGCTAATCGCCGCCAGGCCCAGCACCAGAATCAGCGTCATCGCCGTGACCGCAATCAATAACTCGGGGTCGATGCCGCCGAACAGTTGCAAAAACGCCACCAGCGGCACCCCGGCTAGCACGTAAAACACGAGTGCGAGTGTGCGCGCCGCGCCCTTGCCGAAGACGATCTCCGCGCTCGACAAGTCCGTGGCCAACAGGAACTCGAGAGTCTTGCGCTCCTTCTCGTCGGCGATGCACCCGGCAATCGTGGACGGGGTAATCAGCGCCACGAGGAACAGTTGCACGAGCGCATACGACATGAAGTACAGCCGGGCGAACTCGGCGAGTTTCTGCGCCGGCACGGTCTGCTGGCGGTCGTAGTAGGATAAGTTTTCGTACCACGACATGTACATCAGCGCGAACAGCCCGGCCAGCACCGCCACGTACAGGCCGCGGACCATGAACGTCATCCGCCGCCGGCCGAGGCGCAGGCACTCGTAGGCGAACACCGGCCCGAACATTCTGGATAGCGGCTTCCAGCCGAGCACCGCCGCGATTGCCGTGAGCAGCGCGAGTGCCGCCGCCGCGCCGCCGACGCTCCAGCCGAAGCGCGCGGCGACCCGCACCACGGCGTAGCAGCCGACGCCGTAGGCGACCAGCCCCAGCCACGGCAGACTCTCGCGCAGCTTGCCCCAGAGCGGTCGCATTCGGCATCCTCGACGGTGGCGGTGGGGCTGAGTATAAACATGCACTCTACGAGAAGCAAGCGACCGCCGGAGTTCGCCCGATGAGCGTGGCCATTTGCCTGATTGCGACGCTGATGCAAGCCGGCGGCGATGTGC
>CAXTPM010000630.1:0-3346 GCA_964245865.1 uncultured Fimbriiglobus sp.
CTTCAAGATGCTCAGCACCCAGGCGGGCGTCCGCCACGGCGAAATCCACCCCGTCGTCTTCCACGAGGGCAAGACCTACGCCATCGACGAGAGCCTCAAAAAGCAGTTCGACGAGCTGAAGGCGATCGAGCCGAGCCGCGCCGAGCCGGAGGAGCCGGCCAGGCACTCCGAGACGCCCGACGCGGTCGATACGTGGAAGGACCCGCACAACGAGAACGTGCTGGACGAAGACCCCGCTGTCCTGCGCCACGCCGAGCTGCCGGTCGAGCAAATCCACGCGCAGAACGACGCCGCGCAGGCCGCCGGGGACATGACCCCGGAGGCGGAAGCCACGCTGGGCCGCGCCCCCGCCGAGCCGACGCTGGCCGCCGAGGGCGAGAAGCCCGCGAAGGCCGAGCACAAGGCCAAGCCGAAGCGCTAGGTGACGAGCGTCCTCGTCTCGCCCCCGGCCCAGGAGCCGGTCTCCCTGGAGGAGGCCAACGCCTGGCTGAAGGCCGACGGCGAGGACGCGCTCGTGCAGTCCCTGGTTGCCACCGCCCGCCAGGCGGCGGAGGACTACACCGGCCGGGCGTTCGTCACCCAGACGTGGCGGCAGACGATCTCGCCCCAGGGGCGGCGAGGGTTGCCCGACTGGCTGCCGGCGGGACGATACGACCTTCCGTACAACTACTTTGACTCGCCACTACCGGAATTCGTCGAACTACTACGCCGCCCGGTCCAGTCCGTGGCCGGCGTGAGCACTTACACCGCCGCCGGGGTCGCCGTCGATTTCCCCGACACCGACTACAGGCTCTCCGGCGACCGCCTGGTCCTCGCCGGCGCGTGGCCGTCGGGGCTGCGCGCCACCGACGCCGCCGAGATCACCTACGTCGCGGGCTACGGCACCCCGGCGCAAGTCCCCGCCCCGATCAAGACCGCGATCCTCCTGGGCGCGCAGTCGCTGTTCGGCGGCCGCGCCACCGACGACCTCCCCGCCGGGGTGAAGACCCTCAAGGCGGGCGACTCCACCATCACCCGCTTCTCGCCGGGCGAGTCCGGGGGCGGCCACGGCATTTTACCGCCCGCAGCACTCGCGCTGCTCGCCCCGTACAAGACCTATCGCCTGTAGCGTGGGTTCGTTTTTGTACCCCTCCCTGATTCGCCTGTCGAGGCCGCAGGGCAACGCCGGTTTCGGTGCGCAGCCGTATAGCGGCCTGTCGCAGGACAAAGAGACCGTCATCGTCACCGCCGCCCGCGCGCACATCCAGCCCGAGCGGCAGGGCGGCGCCCCGCTCGCCGGACTCCCCGGAGACGCCGCCGGCCAGCCGACGTGGAAGATTATTCTGAAGCTCCCGAAGGGCACGGTCCGCAAGCGCGACGTGCTCACCGACGAACTCGGCAACCGCTACCAGGCGGTCTACGCCGCGTGGACGCCGCTCGCCACCACCGTGCTCGCGGTGGACCTCAACGGGCCCGGCACCCCGCCGCCCGCGTTCCCGCCGTTCCCCGAGTCGCCCTGGCAGACCCCCAACGACAAGTGGGAACTCCTCGCCGGCCCGTGGGGCGCCGAAACCCCGTGGCCCGCGCTCGGCGGGGCCTGGGACTCGCTCACCGCCAACTGGGAGTTGCTGCAATGACCTCGCTCACCGGCCGCACCCCGGCCGCCTCCTACAAGGACCTGCTCCAGGTCTCCAACGCCAACGCCGGCATCGACGGCACCCTCCGCCCGGTCGAGGACGGCGAGGGCACGCAGTCCGCGCTACAACTGTCGCAGACCGCCGCCCGCCTGGCCGGCCCGCTCGACTTCGCCGGCACGACCCACGCCGGCGTGACGCTCAACAGTTTGACGACCGCCCAGCGCGACGCCCTGACGCCGGTCGCCGGCATGCTCGTCCACAACGCGACCACCGGCCGGATGGAGGAGTACAGCGGCACCGCCTGGGTCTCCGCCGCCGCCCCGAGCCTCACGAACTACGCCCGCCTGGACACCCCGCAGTCCTACACCCGCCAGCAGAACACCGCGCAGGCGGCGCTGGCCGACGGCGCGGCGGTCGCCTGGGACCTGAACCTGGCCCAGGCCGCGGCCCTCACCCTCGGCGGCAACCGCGCCCTCGCCGCGCCCGCGAACATGGCGGCCGGCGGCACCTACCTCCTCGTGGTGCGGCAGGACGCGACCGGGGGGCGGACGCTCTCCTACGACGCGAGCTACAAGTGGCCGGGCGGCAGCGCCCCGGTGCTCTCGACCGCCGCCAACGCGGTTGACTTGCTCGCCTTCGTCTCCGACGGCACCAGCATGTTCGGCTCGATCACCAAGGACTTCCGCTAGTGCTGCGGGTCCTGCCGTTCCTCGGCTCCCCGGCCGCCGCCTTCCTCACCGCCGCCGGGAACCGGAACCAGGTGCCGTACACCTACTCGAACCCCGGCAACCTGAACAACGTCCGCACGAACCGCGTGATGTACCGCGCGCCGCTGCTCGCGGGCGGCAGGAACCCGCGGCTCAACTACGCCAACTACTACCCGAACCAGTCGGGCGGGGAGAGCACGACGGGGCTGTTCCCGTTCAACCTGCGGGTCGGGTTCGAGTACCCACTCGGCACGGTCTATCCCGTCACCTGGGGCGGGTCGCTCACCCGGCCGATGGCCCTGGGCGACGACGCCGAGAGCGACCCCGTCCCGGTCACCGTGCCGGCGGGCGCGACGTACTACCTCCGCCACTGGCAGGAGTACACGGGCTTCACCACGACGCTCAACACGCTCAACAACGCCATCGTCACGCCGGGCCGCAACGAGGGCGCGATGAGCGGCACGAACAACGCCGACGACCGCAGCCTCTCGGGAACCATCACCCCCGTGGCCAGCCTGAACCAGGTCTACTCGGCCACCCTCATCCGCTGGGAGCCGACCGGCCCGACGCCGAACGTCCTCATCATCGGCGACTCCATCGCCCGCGGCTCGGGCGACAAGACCGGCACCACGGGGCAGGGCGACTACCTCTCGGGCACGTCCCCGACCGCGCCTTATATCAACATCGGCAACCTCGGCTGGATCGAGCGCGGCATCGGCGGCCGCAACGCGCTCTTCAACCTCGCGGTGCAGGGCAAGACGAGTTCGGCGTTCACCGCCGCGTCCGCCTCCGCTGTGCGGACCAGCCGGGCGTTCACCGCCGCGCTCAACGCCAAGCAGTTCGCGCTGGTCGATAAGGCGCCGCCGACGCATTTGATTATCGAGCCGGGCGTCAACGACCTGCTCGCCACCACCGGCGCCACCACCGGCGCGAACGTGATTATTCGCAATCAGGCGATCCAGACGCTCGCCCGCGCCCGCTGGGGGGCGACGCTCAAAAAAGTCTACTGGACGACGATTCTGC
>CAXTPM010000631.1:0-3306 GCA_964245865.1 uncultured Fimbriiglobus sp.
GGCGTCGGCGCCGAGATCGAGGGCGGCAACATGGATTTCGCCAAGCTCGAGGCGTACATGCTGCAAAAGGGCGACTCGGCCGCGAACGAGTCGGGGCGGCAGGAACTGGCGGAGAATATCATCAACCGGTATCTGAGGTAATCGACGTGAGTACCACCGGGAGCGTCGAACAGATCGAGGACGCGGTGCGCCGGCTCTCCGACGAGGAACAGGCGGCGTTCCGCGCGTGGTACGCCGAGTTCGACGCCGAGGCAGTTCGAGGCCGAGGCCGGTGCGGTGGGGCTGGACTTCCTTCTGGACGAGGCGCGGGCCTCCCGTCCTGTCCCCTCCCTCCTTGAGGGGGAGGGCTAGGGTGGGGGGGCCATGCCCAGTAGGAGTGAGTCAAAACCGCTCCAACGTCTCTTGTTCTTGGCCTGCCACCCCCCACCCTAGCCCTCCCCCTCAAGGGGGGAGGGGACAGGAAGGAGGGGCGCTTGGATTGGGGAGTCGCGCCGTGCCTAATTCCGATCGACACCGCGACCTCGCCCGCGCTCTGCGCAAGAACCCCACCGACGCCGAGCAGGCAGTTTGGCGGCATTTGCGTGGACGCAATCTCGCAGGCTTCCGCTTCCGCCGCCAGCACCCGCTCGGCCCGTATGTGCTCGACTTGGTGTGTCTCGAAGCGAAGCTCGTCGTCGAACTCGACGGTGGCCAGCACGGCGAACCCACCGGCGTCGCTACCGACGCGGCTCGGACGGCGTGGCTCGCGGAGCGCGGCTACCGAGTCGCGCGGTTCTGGAACCACGAAGCCTTCGGCGACTGGGACACCGTTGAGCAGGAACTGTGGCGGCTGTTGACCGATCCCGAGGCGAAACCTTACCGCTAGCGGCCCTCACCGCTCCCCGTAAAACGCCCCACCCGCCGTCCCGCCCGACAGCCGCCGCTCGCGCCGCTGCTTCAGGGTCAAGAGCGTCGGCGAGGCGATCCACAAGAGCGTCTCGCGGCGGTTGTGGGCGGCGGCGGGGGGGCCGGCCACGAGCACGCGGCCGGCGCGCAGGCCGATTGGGACGCCGAGGTAGATGCCCGCGGAGACCGACGCGCCGGCGATGTACGCCACCGTCAGGCCGGCGCTGACCGCATTGGGGGCGGCGTCGAGGGCGCGGGCGTTCGACGCCTGCGGCTGGCCGCGCAGCGCCGCTACGGGGTCGATCAAGAGGTCCACGACCCGGCGCCGCAACCGGCCGCGCTGGGGCACGGCATCGGCCATCGGCGTCGCCTGGGGCGCGGCGGAGTACACCGGGGCGGCAGTCATTATCGGCGCCGCCGGCTGGCACTCGCACTGCGCCCGCGCGCCGGGGGCGGCGAGCATCAGAAGCGTGAAGGCGGCGGCGAGCGGCCAGGTTCCTGGCGGGGTGCGGTTGGCCACGCGGCGATCTCGTAGAGTGAGTGTCTGGGGGCGTTCGTCACCGACACTGGGGCGCCCGGCGCGCGTCGGCTGCCGTTAAGATAAGCAGACTGCGGACTCTGCGGCCTGCTGAATCGCGCAATTTCCCGAAACTCCGCCGAACTTCACGAAGGGTTATCATGGCCAAGCAGCATTCGCCGGGCTTCCTGAAAATCGCCGCCGAGGCCAGGTCGCGCGTAACCGAATGCACGGTGGCCGACGTGGCCAAGCGCCGCGCGGCCGGCGAGTCGTTCGTGTTAGTCGATGTGCGCGAGGAGAGCGAGTACGCGGCCGGGCACGCCGCCGGGGCGGTCCACATCGGCAAGGGCGTGATCGAGCGCGACATCGAGACCGCCGTGCCCGACCCGAACACCCCCATCGTGCTCTACTGCGGCGGCGGCTACCGCAGCGCATTAGCGGCCGACACGCTGCAGCGGATGGGCTACACGAACGTGATTTCGATGGACGGCGGCTTCACCGCGTGGAGCGCGGCGGGGCAGGCGGTGGAGAAGTAGGCAACAACACAAATGCCCCCGACGTGCATACGTCAGGGGCATTTGCGGAAGGAGAACGGCCGACCGTGACTACGGCAGGTTGGACACTTGACCGTCGTCCGGGATGTTGGCGTAGAACCACACTTGAGCAGTCACATTGTTGCTAACAACTCGGCCACCGCCATCGCACATCCCAACGCACAAAGCACCAGAAGAAAAACCCTGGACTCTGTAGGGATTACAATCAAGGTCAGTAGGTTTGAACTGGGGCGTCATATCAGGCAGTGTGACGCCAGTAGCACCACCGAGATACACGTTGAAGTAGCTTTTAGGAAAGAAGTAGTAGGGCAAGTACCACTTGGGGTCGCCGTAAGAACGCGGAGCGGACGGGGGGTTGGTCGTGTCAATTACGGTGTCGTAGAAACTGGTCGCGGGAGGGCTGACGGCAATAAATTTAGGCTCGCCGCTGCCTGTTGGTACGTTGGGACCACCAGCGGTAATCGGAGCAAATCCGGCCGAGTCGTCAGTCGCCGCCCAAACCGAACCGCCGTTTTGGCCGCAGTCCGCACGCTTTTCGCTAAACATAACTGTGTTGCTGGTGCCATCGGCAGACGAGATTTTGGCGAGATCGCGCCCTGCGTTATAGGTTTGGAAGGTGTACTGGTTGTTGCCGGGCTTCATCACATACTTGCCAAACACGGCCATGTTGGCGGCGTAGTTGCCGGCCCCGAAGCCGCCGGAGTCGGCCACAATACCGTTCGTGGACGAGTCGTCCGCGGGCGCGATGAACGATTTGACGACGGCGAAGTCTGGGAGTTTTGCTACAGTATAGTAAACCGTGGACGTGCCAGTCATCTTTTTGTACAAGTTCTCTTGCTCGAGACCTGGGAGCAACTTGTAGAACAACGAAACGTTGTAGCCGGTCGGCGTCAGAGGGTTTAGCGTCTCCGCCATGCCCGGTAGCTTTTTGTTGGTCGATTCGTAGTTTTGTGCGGCGATGCCGAGCTGGCGAATGTTGTTGAGCGACTGGGTCCGGGCCGCGGCGTCGCGCACCTTCTGCACCGCCGGCAGGAGCAGCCCGATGAGCACGGCGATGATGGCGATGACCACCAGCAGCTCGATGAGTGTGAAACCCGACCGCGGACGGCGTTCAGCCATGACGCACCTGCTAGGAAAGGGGATGAGGGCGGGGACTCCCGCGCCTCAGCTTAGCACTCTGACGGGCCGACTGCGGCGTTCGCTCCGCAATTCCGCGAAACGGGAGCCACTTTCCTTGTATTCGGGCGGCGGCGGTTGGTCAAGTGGGGAGGCCAGTTGTTCGGCCTCGGCGGGGAGACCTCACCCCCCGGCCCCCTCTCCCAAGAGGAGAGGGGGAGAACCGTACTGGGC
>CAXTPM010000632.1:0-3304 GCA_964245865.1 uncultured Fimbriiglobus sp.
AACCGCGAGTTGTACCGCAACTTCCTGTTCGAGCGCGGCATCAGCATGTCGGGTCCGAACGGCTGGCAGCGCTTCATCTTCGAGGCGAGCCGCAGCCCCGCCGGGGTGGCCGCACTCCGCGCGTACCGGGCGCAGAAGGCCATCGAGCGCGGCGCCGAAGGCAAGTACGCCGAGTTGGAAAAGATTCTGCGCCGCCACGCGAAGGAGCGCAGTTTAGTCTTCACCGCCGACAACGCCACGGTGTACGAGATCGCCCGGCGCTACCTCGTGCCGCCGATCACGCACCAGACCAAAGTGAAGGAGCGCCGGCAGATTCTCGCGCGCTTCCACAGCGGCGAGTACCGCACGCTGGTGACGAGCCAAGTCTTGAATGAGGGCGTCGATGTCCCGGCCGCGTCAGTAGGTGTGGTGCTTTCCGGCAGTGGCAGCATCAAGGAGAACGTCCAGCGCCTCGGGCGAATCCTGCGCAAGTACGGCGACAAACAAGCCGTGTTGTACGAGATCATCGCCAAGGGGACGGCCGAGGAATATACGTCCGACCGGCGGCGCCAGCACGGCGCGTTCCAGACGGCGCGGCCGATCGCGGGCCTGACGCGCCAAGCCCCGGCGGAGTTAGAGTAATGCGGCAGCGCGAGTGCTGTACCGGCTGGCCGGCACTCCTGTCCCCTCCCCCCTTGAGGGGGAGGGCTAGGGTGGGGGGTGGCAGGCCCAGTACAAGGGGCATCGAAGTGGGTCCGACCCCCACCCTACTCGGCGAGCCCCCCCCCACCCTAGCCCTCCCCCTCGGAGGGGGGAGGGGACTGGAGCGCCGACCGGGGGTGGCGCCATGCTGACCGGCAAGCAGGTGCGCGTCAAACTCGCCAAGTCGAAGTTGGTGCCCCAGTACATTAAGGTCAACAACCCCGAGTTGCTGGGCGTGGTGAGCGAGTTCCTCAACGCCTACCGCGCCTCCGAGGGGCGCACGCGCGGTCAGCTCGAAGACGACCTCGCCGAGATGCTCGCGGAGGGGCCGCTGCAGCCGCTCTACCAGGGACTCGCCAAACTCTTGGAGGACCGCTGCGAGTTCGAGGCCGGTACCGATCTGGTGCCCGAGACCGTGCGCGAGGCGGTGTTCCGGCTCGCGGCGCTGCATCAGGCCCAGGTGGCCGAAACCGGCGGCGTGTTCAACCGCGAGGGCATCTTGCACGCCGCCGCGGCCGAGCTAGGCGTGCCCGCCGAGCAGGTCGAGCAAGCCCTGTTCGCCGACCTCAAGGGCGAGGCGCGGGTGCTGAAGTTCGAGGACATCACCCCCGAACGGCTCCTGATGCGCTACAACGTCGCGCTCGTGCAGTCGGTGCTGCTCCGCGCGACGCGGGTCGAAGTGCGGGTGTGGGGCGAGACGCCGGCGCGCTACCGGCAGTTGTTCCGCGCGGTCAAGTTCCACCGCCTCATCGCCACCGTCAAGAGCGAGCCGGCCGCGTCGTACCGGCTCGCTCTTGACGGGCCGATGAGTCTCTTTAGTTCGACCTCGAAGTACGGCTTCCAACTCGCGTTCTTCTTCCCGAGCCTGCTCCACTGCGGCACGTTCGAGATGCGCGCGGAAGTCCGGTGGGGCGCGGAGCGCAAGGAGAAAATCCTGACCGTGACGAGTTCCGACGGCCTGAAGCCCGTGACGCCCGACTTCGGCACGGCGAAGCCGCGCGAGGTCGAGCTTCTGTTGGGCGGCATCGCCGAGGACGCCGACTGGGAGGCCGACGAGGAGCCGAGTTTAGTGCCCGTCGGCCAGACCGTGTGGGTGCCGGACTTCACGCTGACGCACAAGAAGTCGGGGCGCAGCATCCCCGTCGAGGTGGTGGGGTACTGGCGCAAGCTCGACCTCGTGGCCCACGCCAAGCGACTCGATGCGGCACTCAAGGGGCGGTTCCTGCTGGTGGTCGGGGCGACGCACCGCACCGACGAGGCCGACGACGCGCTGGAACAAGCCGGGGTGGTGTGGTACAAAAAGACGCCGCTCGCGGGGCCGGTGATCGGGCGAGCCGCCGAGGCGCTGGAGACGAACAAGGCGGGGCGGCGCGGGCCGAAGCCGAAGGATTAGGTTCTGAACCCCCTCCCCCCTTGGGGGGAGTGTTGGCGGGGGCAACTTGCCAAGTACAAGAGACGTTGAACCGGGTTCGAGCTTCCTGGCGATGGCCTGCTCACCCCCCACCCCAACCCTCCCCCCCAAGGGGGGAGGGGGTCAGAAGGACGACCGCGTGGCGAACCCGAACCCCACCCGCCGCGCCGCCCTCAAAGCCGCAGCGGCCTTCCCGCTGTTGGCCGGCGCTGCGCGCCCGCCCAAAGCCCTCGCCGTCGGCGTCCTCGGCTGCGGGGCGCGCGGGCGCGAGATCGCCGCCGAGTTGGCCGCACTGGGCGTGCGCGTGTCGGCGATTTGCGACGTGGCGCAGTTCCGTCTGGACAGTTGGCCGAAGGAACTCGCCGACCCGAGTCTTTACCGCTGCCGCACCGCGAAGCAGTTCTTCGAGCGCGAGCCGCTCGACGCGGTCGTCATCAGTACGCCCGACCACCACCACCGCGACCATTTACTCGCGGCCCTGGCGTGCGAAAAAGATGTCTACCTCGAAGCCCCGGTGTCGGCGAGTTTGAGCGAGAACAAGGACATCCTGAGCGCGCGCCAGCAGTCGGGCCGCGTGGTGCAGGTCGGCTTCCCGTGGCGCAGCGCGCCGCACTGGGAGTCGGCGGTGCGCGCCGTGCAGAGCCGCCGCTTTGGCAAGCTGGTACAGGCGACGGCCGTCGAGTCGCGCAACTGGCAGGCGCAAGACCCGACCTCCGGGGCGCCGGGGGCGAAGCCCGACCTCACGGCCGCGGACTGGGAGCAGTTCGTGGGCGCGGCGCCCAAGCGCGCCTTCGACCCGAAGCGCTACTGGGGCTGGCGCTACTACTGGGACACCGGCGCGGGGCTGATGCCCGAGCTGGCCCAACCGCTACTCGACCTCGTGCAGTGGGCGGGGCAACTCGACGCGCCCAAGTCCGCGAACGTCACCGGCGGGCGCTACCTCTTCGAGCAGGTCGATACGCCGGACATCCTGGACGCGAGCTTCGACTACGGCAAGCTGCTGGCCAGCTTCGGCGCGAACGCGGTCAGCCGGTCGCGCGGGGGCGAGATTCGCCTGATCGGCACCCGGCAAACGCTCGTCGCCACCGAGCGGGACATCTGCCTGTACGACACCGCCGACGCCCTCGACGCGGCGCAGAAGCCCGTCGAGCGCTGGCTCGTCGCCCCCAGTTTGCGGCCCCACCTGCAGAACTGGCTCGACTGCATCCAGTC
>CAXTPM010000633.1:0-892 GCA_964245865.1 uncultured Fimbriiglobus sp.
AGGGCGGCGCCGCGAAGGCCGACCTCTACGCCCGCGTCCGCCTCGGCATTCCGGGGACGCCGATGCCCGCCAGCCCGGCCTTGAGTGACGCCGAGGTGGGCGACCTGATCAACTACGTGCTGAGCCTGTCGGGCGGCGAGAAGGTGGCGGCGAAGTAGGAAGCGATTTGGGCGAGTCTTGACGCAGCTTTCGCCCGGAAGTCAACGCCCGATCGGAGCGCGTGTCACTCCGCCGGCCAGTACAGCCGGGTGAGCGGCAGGAGCACGCGCCCGTCAAGGTCGAAGTTCTCGTAGTGCGCTACCACGAGGTCGGCCAAGTCGTCGAGGGTCAGCAGAGTGAGCGGCACGTTCGCGCGGTCGGCCTCGTACCGGGCGTCCTTGGAGAACCCGCCGGTGCTGACGTACAAGCCGCGGTCGCCGGCACGCAAGCCCCCGAGGAAACTGCGGATGTCCTGCGAACCCATCGCCGTGCCGGCGCGGTGCTTGACCTCAGCCTTGATGCGGGGTTCTTCGAGGCCGAGTCCGTCGGGCGAGGCGATGACATCGACGCCGCGATCCGGCCCCTTGGGCGTGACGCGGGCCTTGTAGCCCATCGCGCGCAGCACCGCCGCGACGAGTTGCTCGGCGGCGTCGGGACTCAGCGCGGCGATCTTGTCCTTGATGAGTTCGCGCGCCTTGGCAACGGTCTCCTCTTTGATCTGGCCGAGTTCCTCGCGCACAACAAGCTCCACGACGCGATCGTTTGCGGCATCTCCTACGGCGCGGGCATCGCGTGGGCGTTTAAATTGCAGAAGAATGACAAGGTCGCGATGACCTTCATGGGCGATGGCGCGACCAGCACAGGCGACTTTCACGAAGGTCTGAACTTCGCCAGCGTGATGAAAGCGCCGTGC
>CAXTPM010000633.1:902-3299 GCA_964245865.1 uncultured Fimbriiglobus sp.
CCGAGTTCCTCGCGCACCTCGGCGGGGGCGACCGGGGCGGGTGGCCCGGAGCGCAACACCCGCAGCACCTCCGAGGCTGCGTCGTCGTTGAGCGCGAACACCGTCAGCGTGCTGCCGAGCGTGTTGCGGGTCGAAACACTCAGGGAGTCCCGCCCGACGCGGCCCGCCTCCCAGCGGACCTCGCGCGCGTGCGGCGAGTCAGCAACGCGCCCCGGCTGGTAGCGGTAGTCCGAGGCGACTTTGCCAACGAGGTACTCGCGCGCGGCCGGGTCGGCGGTCAGCACCCAGTCGCCGACGGCGAGGACCGCGCGGAACTTCCACAGCATCGCCGCCGCGTTGGCGACTGCATTCGGGTGGGCCTCGGGGTGGACGTCGTCGTACTTGGCTCGCAGCGCCTCACGGGTCGGCAGCGCCGCCAAGTCGCCCATCTCCGGCCAGCCGATGGCGACCGCCGACTCGCGCGAGAAGTCGCCGACGAGGTACCCCGCCTCCCCGGCCCGCACCATCCACATCGCTTCGGCCATGACGAACCTCCTCGTTACCCCGCTCGCAGAATCCACGCGATGTTCTCCATAATCCGCTCCAACTCGCTGACGAACACCTCGCCGGGGTCGATGGCCAAGTCCGACTCGACGAGCCGCAGGAACTTCCACGAACTCCCCGTTGTGACGACGCCGTAGACGGCCCGCACCGGCGGGTCGGAGGGGGCGCGGGCGTTGAACTCGCGCGCGGCGACCATCGTGGCGATGCACGGCCCAAGGCCCGAGGCGATGCCGTCGTTCTTGGCCTCCTCGGGGAAGGTGAAGTCGCCGAACGCCATGACATCACTCCGGGTCCGGCCGCGACTCGCACGGCCCTAGTCTAGCGGCTCGGCCGCGCCGCCGCTCGCATCGGAGTCGTGCCGGCGGGCCTCCTCGCGCGCCGCCGACACGGGGTCGGGCGCTCGGCGATCGAGTTCTCGCTGCCATCCCACGGAGTTGGGCAACATCCGACCCATGAGCATCCGCGCGGGTTGCAAGTCGCCATCGCGCCGGATGATCCCCAGATCGACCGCCACGCAGTGCCCAAGCCCCGCGTGCCGGCGCGCCTCGCCGATGGTGTCGCAGTAGTGGACATCCTCCCGGCAGCCGTCGCAGTGCCGCACCGCCGTCGCGTCGGTGGGCGTCAGGTCCGCCCACTTGCGGCCGCAAATGATCGAGAAGTTGAACGGGGCGGATCGGCCGCGAGACTGGCAGTTCTCCACCGCCAGCCGGCTCACGACGGCAAGCCACTCGCCGTCCAGCCCGGCGGCTAGCTCCTGCAGCCGCGCCCGGCCCCCCTTCCTCTCGGCCTTCTTGCAGTCGCACGCCGCCAGCCGCGCGGTCAGGCGCAAGAACTCGGCCCGCGCGCCGTCGCCGTCGCGGCCGCGCTCGTCGAGGAAGTCGGCGTACACCAGCCGCGCGAGATCATCGGATGGCGTGGCGGCAATCGTGCGCAGGAACCCGGCGTCGTCGGTCATCGCTGTTTCCGAGTGGGGGGTGGCCCTCCGTATTGTCGCACGCCGGCCGGCTCACGCCAAGTCGCGCGCCCCGGCGACCGCCCGCCGCACGCACCAGGCTTGCGCGCTCAGGTTCCCGGCCAGAATCGTCAGCACCCCCGCCGGGCCGACGAAACTCGCCCGCCCCGTCGCCGCGTGGCTCACCAACAGCGCCGCTGCGGCGAATGCCCACCCGACCACCGCCCCCTGGGCGAACGCCGCCCAGAACCCGCGCTGCTTGATCGCCTCCCGGCGCCCCCCGACCGAAAGGAGTTCCGCCGCCACGCCCAGCCGCTCGCGCACGAACCGCTTGCCCAACAGCGCCGGCCAGCAGTCGAAGAGGTACACCAGCGCCAGCACCAGCCCGGCCACCGGGATCAGGATGCCCAGGAACGCCCCGAGTACCGCGAGCCAGACGGTCCCCGCCACGCCGCCGGCGCTCGGATCGACCGCCAGCGCGAACAGCCCGCTCGCCACCACCGCCACGCCGGTGGCCACGAACAGTACCCACTTCAGGTTCCGCCGCACCTCGGCCGCGAGTTCGGGCGTCAGCCGGTCCAACCCCAGCGGCACTTCGACCGCTCCGGGCGCCGCGACATTGCTCACGTGAGTATCCCCGTCCGCTTGACTTCGCCGCGCCCCAACCCACCCAAGCGAGTCGGCGCGCCCGAACCGGACACGACCCCGGAAGTTCCCGGCTCAGCCCCGCCCCGCGTACACCTGCTGGAAGTAGAAGCCGGCTAGCCCGAAGCCGATGGCGATCACGCCCCAGCGCACCGCCCAACTCGGCAGCTTGGTCGAGAGCCGCGCGCCGCCGTAGCCGCCGGCCACCGACGCGAGCGCCATCACCAGCGCGAACTCCCAGCGCACCTTGCCCTCGG
>CAXTPM010000634.1:0-3298 GCA_964245865.1 uncultured Fimbriiglobus sp.
GCCGCGTCGCGCCACTCCGAGCCGCCGAACCCGGCGTTGAACGCGCTCGCCTTGGGGAACGAGCGCGCCAAGTCCCACAGGCGAATGCTCGAACTGCCGGCGAACAGCACGCCGCCCCCGGCGGGGAACGCCGGCGCGGCTTTCAGGCGCGCCTCGATGGCGGCGACCTCCGACTCCCAGCGCGCGGCGCGATCCTTCGGGATCAACTCGGGGTCGGCCACCAAGGCTAGCACGGCGGCGAGGCAAGCGAGCGGCATGGCTACTCCCGGTTCGGGTCGGTCGGCCCGTCTAGTTTAAGCGGCTCCAGGTCGCGCAGCCACGGCCAGCCGAGCGCGCCGGGCGCGACGCGGGCCACGGCGTCGGGGCCGGCGAGCGTGTCGAAGCCCCGCTTCGGTAGACTGCAACGATGTGAGCCGTCCGGCGGGTCGTCGGCGAAGCGGTACGTGACGGTGTAGCTGCGGACAATGCCCTTGTGCGTCCTGTGCTGCCGGCCGAGAACGAACACCGGTCTGCGGGCCGGCTCGGCCGCGTCGAGCCGGCCGTTGAGCGCCAGCGCGACGATAATCGCAGCAAACGCGCCCGCCAAGAAGAAGCCGGCGCACTTGAGCAGCACGACGGCCGCGCGCGGGGCGAAGTCGGGGCGGGCTTCCAGGGCCGCACGGCGGCGCGCCGGGGTAGCCTCGATCACGAGCGCCGCCGCGCCGGCAAGTATCGCCCCGCCGGCCATCACGCTCCACTGCTCGGGGCCGAAGTCGGGGTCGATCGGCCAGTAGCGCCCGATCGCATCCACGCTCCAGATGAGCGCCACGATGCCCGACGCGACGCGGAGGCAGACCAGGAGCGCCGACGGGGGCTTCACACCCGGCACCGGCATGAGGCCGAGGTCGCCGCGCAGCCCCAGGAAGCCGTAGAGGTTCAGTGTCGAGTCGCGCCGGCCGGGGAGGTGGACCAGCGTCGCCACGTCGCCGACGCCGAAGGTCAACTCCATCGCCGCCAAGCGGTCAGGCGAGTAGGCGTCGGAATGCACCTCGGCCTCGCACGCCCGGCCGATGTCGGGATCGAGGTAGCCGACACGCGCGAACACTCGGCACATAACCGGGACGCCGGAGTGGTAGCGAACCACACGCGTCTCGAAGTCGAGGACTCGCCCGGCCAGCACCTCCCCACTTCGCACGTACTCGAACGCCCCGCGCGACAGCTTGAAGTACGCCGCCGCGAACAGCCCCGCCGCGACGAGCGCGCCACCCAGCCAGTCGAGGTACGCCAGCAGCAAGAGAGTCTCGCCCCACTCCCGCACGAACTCCAATTGGCTCGCCCCGGCGCGCGCCAAACCGGCGACGCCAAACCCCACCACCGCGTCCCGCCGGCCGCGCGCGAACGGGCCGACCCTCAACCCCGCAGGGATGGGGCGCGGCGTCGGGGCGTCGAACTCCGGCTCGAAGCGGTGCGCGGCCAACTGGGCGACGAGGTCGTCGGGTGCGGTCACGGCGTGGCCCTCTGAGTTGTGCGGAGTCGTGCGGGCGCGGGGAGCATAGTACCGGCCCGCCACTGCGGCTGGTTCGCCTTGACTCACCCGCATCGTTCGCCTACCCTAATCTCATCATTAGGAGTCCCGCACCATGCCCCATCGCCCCCCGCCCCGCCCCGCGTTCACGCTCATCGAACTGCTCGTCGTCATCGCCATCATCGCGGTGCTCATCGGCTTACTCTTGCCCGCCGTGCAGAAGGTGCGCGAGGCCGCGGCGCGGGTGAAGTGCCAGAACAACCTCAAACAACTCGGCTTGGCACTCCACAACTACGAGGGGGCCAACCGGCGCTACCCGGCCGCGTACCTCACGGCCAACACGCGCCTCGACGGCAGCGCGTTCGGCGTCAGCTATGGCGACGAGTACCGCAACGGCCCTCCCGGTTGGGCGTGGGGGACGCTCTTGCTGCCGTACCTGGAGCAAGAGAACCTGTACCGCCAGTTCGACCTCGCGTCGCCGTGCTGGAACCCCGCGTTCGCCGCCGCGGTTGCCACGAAGGTGCCGATGTTCCTCTGCCCCTCCGCGACCGGCGGCGACGACGGGTTCGATGTCCAGAAGCAGGGGGTCGACAACCGCCACGGCGCGCCATTCACCCCGAACATTCGGTTCGCGCACTCGCACTACGTGACCAACGCCGGCATCCACCAGCCGTGGGGGCGCCCCACCGCGTACTGCTACGACTACGACATCGCCGAGCCGATCAGCACCTCGCCGCCGCTCGTCGGGCGCATCGACGGGCCGTTCTACCGCAACTCCAAGGTGACGGTGGCGGCGGTGTCCGACGGGCTGTCGAACACGATCTTCCTCGGCGAGCACACTAGCAGCCTCAGCCACAAGACTTGGGTGGGGGTGGTGCCTGGGGCGGTCACTCCGCCCCGGCTGGACTTGAAGCCGTGGCCGTCGGAGAACAACGGCGCGGGCTGCCTGGTGGCCGCGCACAGCGGGCCGGACCTGCACGACCACCCGCAGGTGATTATCCACGCCCCCAACAACCCCTTCGGCCACACCGACCAAATGCAGTCCGACCACCCCGGCGGCGCGAACGTGGTGATGGGCGACGGCTCGGTGCGATTCGTCTCGGCGTTCGTCAACCCCACCGCGTGGGTCGCCCTCTCGACGCGCGACGGCGGGGAGGTGATTCGTGAGGACTAAACTCGCCTGGGGCTTCGGCGCCCTCGCCACCCTCGCGCTGACAGTGCTGGTGGTGCTGGCGCTGCGCTCCTCGCCGCAACTCGGGTCGGACCCGGCGGTGATGAAGACCGTCGATGCACTGTTCACGGCCGTCACCAAGCGGGACTCGAAACTCGTGGCGGACTGCGAGGCGAATCTGGCCGCACACCGCGCGGCCGGCCTGCTGCCGGACGGCGCCGACGCGGAGCTTGCGCGCGTGATCGAGATCGCCAACGGCGGCGACTGGCGGCGCGCGGCCAAGCGGCTGTACGCGTTCATCGAGGCGCAGCGGCGTGAGGGGGCAGTTGAGCCGGCGCCCCCGCCGGTCGTGCGGAGGAAGGGCAAGTAGGCGGGGTTGTTCGCCGGCGCCGAAGAACTTTTCGCCGCCCCGTAATCCTTTCCCCACTCCCCTCGACTCCTGTGGCATGGGCACCCCGCCGACCGACTGGCCGCAGATCGTCCGCGACCACGGGCCGCGCGTGTGGCGCACCGCCCGGCGCCTCTTGGGGCACGACGCCGACGCATCGGACTGCTACCAGCGCACGTTCCTCGCGGCGGTCGAACTCGACTCGCGCGACCCCGTGCGCTGCTGGCCGGCGGTG
>CAXTPM010000635.1:0-1968 GCA_964245865.1 uncultured Fimbriiglobus sp.
TACTGCACCGACGTGTCGAAAATCCCCGACGACTCGTTCCACTTGCTCGAAGGACTTGAGACGCTCATTCTCGACGCGCTCAAGCCCGGTAGCCCGAACCCCGCGCACTTCTCCTTGGACCAAGCCCTCGGCGCGGTCAACCGACTGCGGCCCCGGCGTACTTATCTGACGCACATGGGGCACGACATGGAGTACGGCCACCTGAGCCGCACCCTCCCCGCCGGGGTGTTCCCCGCCTACGATGGACTCCGCGTGCCGTTCTAGACCGCGCGGACTCGAGTGGTGATGATGACTGGCGTTTCGGCAGACCTGATGCGGACTCTCACCGAAGCCGGGCAGTCGCACCTGCTCGCGGGGTTCGACCGCCTCGCGCCCGCCGAGCAGGCGGCGTTCGCCGGGCAACTCCGCGCCCTCGATTTTGTCCTCCTCGACAAACTCGCGTCCGGGAATGCGTCCGAGGCCGCGCCCGACCTCGCGCAACTCAAGCCGGTACGCGTCGAGTCGCCCGCCGACTGGCCGGCGGAGTGCCTGGCGCTTGGCGAAGCGGCCCTGCGTGCCGGCAGAGTCGCGGCACTGGTGGTGGCCGGCGGGCAGGGTAGCCGGCTGGGGTCGGAACTGCCCAAGGGGATGTACCCCGTCGGGCCGGTCACGGGCGCCACACTGTTCCGGTGGCACGCCGAGCGCGTGGTGGCCCTCAGCCGCCGCTACGGTCGCCCGCTGCCGTTTCTGGTGATGACTAGCCCCGCCACGCACGGCCCGACGGTGGACTACTTCGCCGCGAACGACTTCGGCTTCGCGCCGGGGCAAATCCGCTTCTTCCAGCAGGGGACGATGCCGGCGCACGAACTCGGCACGAGCCGCCTGATCCTCGACAGTCCCGGCAAACTCGCGCTCAGCCCCGACGGCCACGGCGGCACCCTGACCGCGCTCGCCAGCTCCGGGCTATTGAGCGAACTCGAGTCGGCAGGCGTCGAGTCGGTGTTCTACTTCCAAGTCGATAACCCGCTCGTGCTGATCGCCGACCCCGCGTTCCTGGGTCGGCACTTGCAAGTGCGGAGTGAGGTTTCGACCAAAGTCGTGCTCAAGCAAGACCCGGCCGAGAAGGTCGGCGTGCTCGCCGAAGTCGCCGGGAAGCTGCGCATCCTCGAATACTCCGACTTGCCCAAGTCGGTGCTCGACGAGCGCACGGCGTCCGGGGCGATCCGCTTCGCGGCGGGCAACACCGCCATCCACGTCTGGAGCCTCGCGTTCCTGAAGCGCCTGACCTCCGGCGCGGGGCGACTGCACTACCACCAGGCGCGCAAGAAGGTGCCGTACTTCGACCCCGAACGGGGCGAGCGCGTCACGCCCACGGTCGAGAACGCGGTGAAGCACGAGTTGTTCATCTTCGATGCACTCCCGCTGGCCGAGCGGCATTTGACCGTCGAGATCGGCCGCGACGAGTTCGCACCCTTGAAGAACGCCGCGGGAAGCGACTCCCCGGCCACCGTCGCGGCGGCGCTAAGTGCGCGCGGCCGGCGGCTGCTGGCCGGGGCGGGCTACGCGCTGCCCGAGGGCGTGCCGGCCGAGGTGTCGCCGCTGGTGGCGCTCGACGCCGCGGAGTTGGGCCGCGCGCCGCAACTAGAGAGCGTGGCGGAGCAGGTGCAGTCCGGCGCAGTCGTGATTCGCTAGGTCGGCGAGGCGGCACGCCGACCTGCGGGCCGGGTGCGGCGGCTGGCCCGGCGGCAGTAGCCCGACGACTTAAGCCGCGCGGCCGGGTCCGTCCCCGATTGCGGCTTCGATGACGAACGCCTTCAACTCGACGATCTTACCGCCGCGGAAGCGCCAGACATCGCAGTACGAGGAACGAGCCGCCTTCCCGTCTCCGTCTTTTGTCGTGATGTCGCCGAGTGCCACGACGAAGTCGCCCCCCGCGATCATGGTGAGAACTTTAAACTTCGGCGGCTCCGCGTACGCCGTCGCCATCCA
>CAXTPM010000635.1:1978-3290 GCA_964245865.1 uncultured Fimbriiglobus sp.
CGCCTGACCGCCTCCTTCCCCCGAATGATCCCATCGCCGACGAAGGTCCACTCGGTGTCGTCGGCACAGAAGGCAAGGAATCCCTCGGTGTCGCCCTCGGCGATTCTCGCATTCGCCTCTTCTAAAATCGCCTGATTGCTCTCGGACACCGGGAACTCCCTGCTCGGTTGTGGACGCGGCAACGGACGGTTCCCCGACTGGCGTGCCCTCGTCGCCAACGCCGCCCGAGCGAGCCGGCCACCGGCCGGCTCCTCCGCTAGACTATACTCGCCACGCGGCGGCGCCGCGCTGGGTCGCTCGCCCCACGGAGTCCGCATCTGATGCTGCACGCGATGATCCTGGCCGGCGGCGGCGGCACGCGCTTCTGGCCGCGTAGCCGCGCCGACCGCCCCAAGCAGTTCCTCACCTTCAGCGGCGAGCGGACCTTACTCCAGGCCACGGTTGACCGCATCGAGGCCCAAATCCCCGGCGCGCGGACGTGGGTGCTCACGAACGCGGCGCACGTCGAGGAGGCCGCACGGCAACTGCCGAGCTTGCCGCCGGGGCAGATTGTCGGCGAGCCGGTGGGGCGCGACACCGCCGCGTGCATCGGCCTCGGGGCGGCGCTGATTGCCAAGGGAGACCCCGACGCCACGATCGTGGTGATGCCGGCGGATCACGTGATCGAGCCGGAGGCCGAGTTCCAGCGCGCCGTCCACGCCGCCGAGCAGTTCGCCGACGAGTTCCCCGACGCCCTGATTACCTTTGGCGTGCCGCCCACGTTCCCGAGTACCGGCTACGGCTACGTCCAGCGCGGCGACTCGGTGGGCACCCGGCAGGGCGTCAGTGCTTCGCGCGTCAAGGCGTTCCGCGAGAAGCCCGACGCCGCGACCGCCGCCGAGTTCGTCGCCGGCGGGGACTACCTGTGGAACGCGGGTATTTTCGTCTGGAAGGCGCGCACGGTCCTGACGCAACTCGCCGCGAGTAAGCCGGGCATCGCCGCAGCCGCCGAGCGCGTCGCCGAGGTCTGGGGCACCCCCGCGCAGAACGCGGTGTTCCACCACGAGTACGCGCGCGTCGAGAAGATCAGCATCGACTACGCCGTACTCGAGCGCGCCCCCAACGTGCTAGTGCTGGCCACGCCGTACCAGTGGGACGACGTGGGCAGTTGGCTGGCACTCGAGCGCCGTAACCCGCAGGACGCCGACGGCAACACGGTGCAAGCCCTGCACACCGGCATCGGCACCAAGAACTGTGTGATCGCCGGCGACCCGGATCATTTGATTACCACCATCGGCGTCGAGAATCTGTTGATCGTGCAGAGCGGCAACGC
>CAXTPM010000636.1:0-3283 GCA_964245865.1 uncultured Fimbriiglobus sp.
AAGTGGTCCGAAGGCCCGGCGTGGGACAAGGCCAACCGGCAGATTCTCTTTAGCGACATCCCCAACAACGTCGTCCGCAAGTGGTCCGACGCCAACGGTCTCGCCGACTACCTGAAGCCGTCGGGCTTCACCTCTGGGGCGAAGTTCGACGGCCGCGAGCCGGGCGCCAACGGCCTCGCGTTCGGCCCCGACGGCAAACTCGTGCTCTGCCAGCACGGCGACCGGCGCGTGGCCCGCCTCGACGGCCCAGGGCAGTTCACCACGCTCGCGGACAAGTACGAGGGGAAGCGCTTCAACAGCCCGAACGATCTGGTGTACCACCCCAACGGTGATCTGTACTTCACCGACCCGCCGTATGGACTGCCCAAGGGGATGGACGACAAGGCCAAGGAACTCGACTTCCAGGGCGTCTATCGCCTCAAACCCAGTGGCGAAGTCACGCTGCTCACCAAAGAAATGAGCCGCCCCAACGGCATCGGTCTGAGTCCCGACGGCAAAACGCTGTATGTGGCCAACTCGGATGGCGCGAAGCCCATTTGGATGGCGTTCGCGCTCAAGGACGACGGCACCATCGCCTCGGGCAAGGTGTTCGCCGACGGTAGCGCCGCTCTCAAGAGCGGCCAGTTGGGCGGGCCGGACGGGCTGAAGGTCGATGCCAGGGGGAACCTGTTCGCCACCGGCCCCGGCGGGGTGTGGGTGATGAACGCCGAGGGCGTTCACCTCGGCACCATCGAGACGTTCACCCCCACCGCGAACGTGGGGTTCGGCGGCGACGGCAGTGTGCTGTACATTACCGCCAACGACCGATTGCTGCGCGTCCAAACCAAGACGAAAGGCCAGGGGTTCTAGCCGTGCCGAGTCGCCGCGAAGTCCTGCGAACCGCCGCCGCCCTGCCCGCGCTCGGGCTGGTCGACCGGGCGCGCGGCCAGGCTCCGCCCGCCCCCCCGCCGGCGCCACCGGAGTCGGGGCTGGTGGTCCGGATGCGCGAGCCGCAGAACCTCGAAATGCCGTTCGCGGAACTAAACTCGTTCCAGACGCCGGTCGAGAAACACTACGTCCGCAGCCACTTCGCCACGCCCAAACTCGACCCGGCAACGTTCACGCTCTCGATCGAAGGCGCCGTCTCGAAACCAGCCAAGTTCGGGCTTGCGGACCTCGCCAAGTTCGAGCGCGTCGAGGTGCCGCTGACGCTCGAATGCGCCGGCAACGGGCGGGTGAACCTGGTCCCGCAGGCGCGGGGCTTGCAGTGGGGCAGCGGCGCCGTCGGCACGGCGACGTGGGGCGGCGTGCGATTGTCCAGCGTTCTGGAGCGCGTGGGTTTGGACCCGGCGGCGATCGAACTCATCTTCGTCGGCGCTGACAAGGGCACCGTCGCCGACCCGGCCAGCCCCGGCGCGATCCACTTCGACCACAGCGTGCCGGTGGCCAAAGCGGTGCGGCCCGAGGTGATTTTGGCCACGCACATGAACGGCGAGCCGCTGAGTCTGGCGCACGGCGCGCCCCTGCGGCTAGTCGTCGGCGGCTGGTACGGCATGGCGTCGGTGAAGTGGCTGACGCGCATCGTCGCCACGAAGAAGCCGTACAGCGGCTTCTGGCAGTCGCTCGACTACGCGATCTTCGAGCGCAGCACGGGGCAGCCGAGCCTCACGCCGGTGACGGAGATGCAGGTGAAGTCGGCGATCAGCCGGCCGAGTTTCGGGGAGGTGTTTGAGTTGGTCCGCCCGGCGCGGCCCGAGATGCGCCCGCCCACCATCCGAAACCCGGCGATCCGCGTGACCGGCGCCGCCTGGGGGCCGAACCCGATTGCCAAAGTCGAGTTCAGCGCCGACGGCGGCAAGACCTGGGCGCTGACCAAGCTCGTCGGCGAGGAAAAGCCGCTCTGCTGGCGCTTCTTCGAGGCATCGTGGGCGCCCGACGGGCGCGGCCCGGCCCAACTCTGCACGCGGGCGACCGATGTCACCGGCGCCACCCAGCCGATGGAGCGCGACCCGGATCGGCGGACGTACATGATTAACCACATTGTCCCCGTCGAAGTGACCGTGAAATAGCCGACGCCGAACCCCGCGGAGGACGCCCGATGCCGGCCCGCTTCCTACTCGCCGCCGTTGCTCTATTCTGGCTCACCGTGCCGGGTCGCGCCGCTGACCAGGGGGCGATCAACACCGCCATCGCTTCGGGCGTGAGCTACCTCAAGGGCGCCGCGCTCGGCGGCGGGGGCGGGGGCGGCGAGGGGGGCAACCACGGCGTCGGCCCCGCCGCGCTCGCCGGGCTGGCGCTGCTCGAAGCCGAAGTGCCGGCCAACGACCCGGCGGTCGCCGCGCTGGCCGATCGCGTGCGGGCCAACGCCGCGACCGAGACCGGCACCTACCAACTGGCGCTCTCAATTGCGTTCCTCGACCGCGCGGGCAACCCGTCCGACGAGGTGAACATCCAACTGATGGGCGTGCGACTCTACGCGGGCCTCACGGCCAGCGGCGGCTTCACCTACTCGTGCCCGCAACTAGTCCAGGGCGCGGCAGCCGTGCCGCCGGCGCCTAAGCCCAAGACTCCGGCGAAGCCCAAGGGGCGCAAGCCCGAGGACGACGGCTTCCCCAAAGTCAAGCCGCCCCCCGAGCCGACCGACGCCCCCCCTGGGGCAGGCCCGGCGCCCAACACCGCCAAGCTCGACCCGCGCATCGCCCGACTGTTCCTGGCGGTGCGGCAAGACCTCGCGCTGAAGGGCCGGCCGGGGGGCGAAGGCGACAACTCGAACACTCAGTTCGGCATCGTCGGCCTCTGGGTGGCGTCGCAGCGCGGCTTGCCGTGCGACGACGCTTTTGCGCTGATCGCCGCGCGCTTCATTCAGAGCCAGAACCCGGCCGACGGCGGCTGGGGCTACACGCCGGGCCAGAGTGCGTCCAGCACCGCGATGACCTGCGCGGGCCTGTTGGGCATTGCCGTGGCCGAGGCGAGGTTTAGTGCCCGCAAGAAGGGCAAGACCGCGCAGGTGCCCGGCGGCGCCGACCCGTTCGACGCCCCGCCCGCGCCCAAGCAGGGGACCATCGGCGGCACCTCCGAGCCGAGGCGCATCGCGGCGGTCGCGGGGTTCAACGCCGTCCGGCGGATGATCGGCAACGGCGGGCCTGCTCAGGTGAACGCCGGCGCGGGGAACGACTACTACACCCTGTGGTCGGTCGAGCGCGTGGCGGTCGCCTACAGCCTCACCACCATCAACGGGTTCGACTGGTACGCCTGGGGTTCCGAATATCTGGTGAAGCAGCAGTCCCCAGGCGGCGCGTGGCAG
>CAXTPM010000637.1:0-3281 GCA_964245865.1 uncultured Fimbriiglobus sp.
CTCGCCCGCCAAGCTCGCGTTCACCGAACTGCCGTGGGGCACCGAGTATTACCTGAAGCACGGCCGGATGCTCCCCGCCGACGGCTTCGACCAACTGGCAGAGTTCGACGCGATCCTGTTCGGCGCGGTGGGGCAGCCGGCGAAAGTCCCCGACTCGGTGACGGTCCACGAACTCTTGCTCCCGATGCGGCGCCGCTTCGACCAGTACGTGAACCTGCGCCCCGCTTACCTGTACCCCGGCGTGCCGTGCCCGCTGAAGGGCTACGAACCCGGCGGCATCGACTTCGTGGTCTACCGCGAGAACACCGAGGGCGAGTACGCGCCGGTCGGCGGCAACTTGTACCCCGACACCGCCGACGAGGTGGCCGTGCAGACCGGCGTGTTCACCCGGCGCGGCTGCGAGCGCATTCTGCGCGCCGCCTTCGACGCCGCCCGCAGTCGGCCCCGCCGCAAGCTGACGAGCATCACCAAGTCGAACGCGCAAGTGTACGGGTTAGGGCTGTGGGACCGCGCGTTCGAGGCGGTGCGGCGCGACTACCCGGACGTGGAATCCGCGCCGCTGTTGGTGGACGCCGCCGCGATGGACTTCGTGCGCCGGCCCGAGGCGTTCGACGTGGTGGTCGCCTCCAACTTGTTCGGCGACATCCTCACCGACCTCGCCGCCGCCGTGACGGGCAGCATCGGCCTCGCGGCGAGCGCGAACATTAACCCGACGCGGCAGTTCCCGAGCATGTTCGAGCCGGTGCATGGGTCGGCGCCGGACATCGCCGGCCAGGGTGTGGCGAACCCGCTCGCGGCGATCCTGAGCGCGGCGCTGATGCTCGATCATTTGGAGATGGCCGAGGAAGCGGCGCGCATCCGGCAGGCGGTCGCGGCGGTCCTGGCCGAGGGGCGGACGCTGACGCCGGAGTTGGGCGGGCGGGCGACGACGGCGGCGGTGGGGGCGGCGGTGGTGGGGCGGGTGGCCGGCTAGACTGCGAGGTTGGGTGAGGCTGAGATGGTCGTGTCTGTTGCCCACCGATTCAGTCGATGACTGTCGATAACTTTACGCAAACCCTGGAAACGTTCCGCACGCGGTCGCTGTTTAAGCCGTTCACGGTGGTCCTCGTGAGTGGCCGGCAGTTCGAGGTCGATCACCCTAGCGCACTGGTCCACCGTGACGGGTTCGCAATCGTCGTCGGGCCGGGCGGCGTGCCGACGATTTTTGACCGCAAGGGCGTCGGGCACTTTGTCGCCGACCTGGCCGACAGGCTGGCGGGGGAGTGAGGACGCCGTGCGACACCGCGGGGGGCGGCGGGTGGTGGCAAACAATTGAGCGTGGCGACCTTACCCCTTTCCCAGAATCGCAACACCCAACGCCTCACACCTGCTAGAATGCCCCCACTATGGAGCGCCTCAACAAGTACCTCGCCCACGCCGGCGTCGGCTCGCGCCGGCACTGCGACGACCTCATCCGCGCCGGGCGGATCAAGATCAACGGCCGCGTCGTCACCGACCTCGGCATCAAGGTCGATACGTCGATCCAAAAGGTCGCCGTCGATGACCAGCCGATCAGGGCGGAGAAGCTCGTCTACTGGGTGGTCCACAAGCCGCCGGGCGTGCTGTGTACCAACCACGACCCGTCGCGCCGGCCGCTTGCCATCGACCTCATCCCCCACGTGGAGCAGCGCGTCTACACCGTGGGCCGGCTCGACGAGGCGAGCGAGGGGTTGCTGCTGATGACCAACGACGGCGAACTCGCCAACGAACTCATGCACCCGCGCTACGGCGTCGAGAAGACGTACCTGGTGCAGGTCGCCGGCAAGCCGTCGCCGCAAGACCTCGACCAACTCACCGAGGGCGTCTGGCTCTCCGACGGCAAGGTAAAGGCCAAGAGCGCCAAGCGCGTGCGCAGCCAGGACGCGAGCACGTGGGTGCGCATCGTCCTCTCGGAAGGCAAGAACCGCGAGATTCGGCGGATGCTAGCCAAGCTCGAGCACAAGGTGCTGCGCCTGCGCCGCATCGCCATCGGGCCGGTGCAACTCGACCGACTGCCCAAGGGCAAGGCGCGCAAGCTCAGCCTCGCCGAACTCGAAGGGTTGCGCGAGACGATCAAGCTGCGCAAGAAGAAGTCGGCCCTGGCTCCCCATGGCGGGGGCGAAGACGACGGCGACGCGATGACTGGGCCTGGGCTAGTGCCGGTGGTCAAGAAGCGCGTCCTCACTTTGCCGAAGCCGGAGGCACCCGCGGGGAGTGGGCCTCGCCCCCCGAAGCCGACGGGGGCGTCGAGGCCCGACGGTTCGCGGCCGATGAAGCCGGTGGGGGCGCGTGCGCCGCGCCCAGGCCCCGCGGCCGGGCGCCCGCCGCGCGAGGGGTTCGATGCGGATTCCCCGCCGGGGACTAATTCCGCCCGGCCAACCGTTCGTAGAACGCCGCGAACCGCGCCGCCATCGCCGCGCGGCCGTACTCCGCGCTGATTCGGGCCTGCCCCCGCGCGGCCTTCTCTGCGGCACCGGCGCGGTCGGCCAATAGCGACCGCGCTGCGGTTAGTAAATCCGCGTCGGACGAACTCGCCGAGAGGAAGCCGTCGGTGCCGACGAGCTTCCCGCTCGCGCCGACCTCGGTGGCGACGACGGCCCGCCCCGCCGCGAGCGCTTCGAGCAGCGCGTTGGACATCCCCTCGGAGTGCGAGGGCGACACCACGACATCGAGCGAGCCGAGGAACGCCGGCACGTCGGAGATCGAGCCGGCGAACGCGAGCGCGTCGGCGAGGCCGAGGTCGTCGCGCAGGCGCTCCAGGTTCGCGCGCTCCGGCCCGTCGCCGGCGACCACGAACCGGGCGCTTGGATATTCGGCCTTGAGGGCCGCGGCGAGGCGGACGAAGCCATCGACGTTCTTCACGGGGCGCAAGTTGGCCACGCACCCGACGGTGAGCGTGTCGCGGCCGAACGGCTCGGGTAGCCCGGCGAAGCGCTCGCAATCGACGCCGTTTTCCAGCACCACCACGCGCGCCGGGTCGAGGCCGTCGGCCGCGGCGATGGCGGCGCGCCCGGCGTCGGAGTTGGTGACGGTGCAACTCACCAGCGGCCGCACGAGGCGGTTCATCACCCGGTGCTTGCGCGTCAGCCAGTAGCCGAGGTTGTTGCGCACGCGCACGGTGGCGCGCACGCCCAACATTCTCGCCACGGGCAGGCTCAGGTACGCCGAGTCCATGAAGTACGCCTGCACCACGTCAACCGGGTGCCGCCGCCAGTGCCGCGCCAGCCGCAGCGCCGCCCGCGCCCCCGCTACCCCCAGCAGCC
>CAXTPM010000638.1:0-3263 GCA_964245865.1 uncultured Fimbriiglobus sp.
GTCGTACGGCGCTTCGCATCTCGAAGTGCTCGCGACGCTGCCGACGCGCGATCAGGCTCTCAGCATGCTCTTGAGCGTGCTCGTGCAGCCCGGCGAGTCGGTCGCGGCGGGGCAGAACGTGCTCGCGGTCGAAACCGACAAGGCGTCGATGGAGGTGCCCCTGACCGAGGCGGGCACAATCGGCGAGGTGCGCGTCAAGCCGGGCGACAAGATCGCGGTCGGCGCGGTCATCCTCACCCTGAGCGGGGCATCGAAGAACGGCGCGGCGAAGGCGCCGTCGAACGGCGCTCCCCCGCCCCCGGCGGCGCCGAGTCCGCCACCGGCCCCCGCACCCGTGGCCGCGACTCCTGCCGCACCGGCGAGTTCCGACCCCGCCGAGTTCCGGCTGCCGGAGTTGGGAGAGGGGATCGAGGCCGCGACGGTGGTGCAAGTCGCGGTGAAGGCTGGCGACGCCGTGACGGCGGGGCAGACGCTCCTGTCGGTCGAGACCGACAAGGCCGCGCTCGAAGTGCCCTCCGAGGTGGCCGGCACCGTCGGCGAGGTGTTCGTCAAGCCGGGCGACAAGGTGACGGTCGGCCAGAAGCTGCTGACGATGACTGGCGCGGCCGGCGCCGCGCCGCCGAAGCCCGCGCCTGCCGACAAGCCGCTGCCGACCGAGCCGGTCAAAGCGCCGCCGACGGCCGACGGCTACACTACCGCTAGCGGCCCGGCCGGACCCGCCGCGACGGTGGCCGCGATGACGCACGCCGCCCCGAGCAGTAACGGCGGGCCGAAAGCGGTGGTCGCCGCCGGGCCGGCCACCCGGCGGCTGGCCCGCGAGCTTGGCGTGGCCCTCGGCGAAGTCAAGCCGTCGGGGCGCAGCGGCCGCGTCACCTTGGACGACATCAAGGGGCACGTTAAAGCCAAGATCACCGCCGCCCCGAGTGTCGGCGGCGCGGCCCCGGCGAGCGGGCGCATCGTCGATGTGTTCGCGGTACCGCCACTGCCCGACTTTGCCAAGTACGGCGAGGTCGAGCGCAAGCCGGTGTCGAACATCCGCAAGAAGATCGCCGAGAACCTCACCGTCGCCGTGCGCGTGATTCCGTCGGTGACGCAAAATGATATTGCGGACATCACCGACCTCGAAGCCGGCCGCAAGCGCATCGTCGATGGGTTGCCGAAGGGTTCGCCGAAAGTCACCTGGACGGTGCTGGCCGTCAAGGCCGTTGTGGCGGTACTGAAGGAGTTCCCGAACTTCAACTCCAGCTTCGACATGAACGCCGGCGAGTTGGTCGTCAAGAAGTATTACCACATCGGCATCGCGGTCGATACCGAGCGCGGCCTCGTCGTACCGGTGATTAAGAACGCCGACGCCAAGTCGATCCGCGACATCG
Source organism: uncultured Fimbriiglobus sp. (assembly GCA_964245865.1). Taxonomy (GTDB): domain Bacteria; phylum Planctomycetota; class Planctomycetia; order Gemmatales; family Gemmataceae; genus Fimbriiglobus. The sequence continues at coordinate 1,374 of CAXTPM010000638.1, forward strand.
CCGCCGAGGTGGCGAGCATCGCCGAGAAGGCGCGTACGGGCAAGCTCACCATCGACGAGATGCGCGGCGGCACGTTCACCATCACGAACCTCGGCGGCATCGGCGGCACCGCGTTCACTCCGATCGTGAACTACCCCGAGGTGGCGATTTTAGGACTGTCGCGCAGCACGCTGCAGCCGGTCGTGAAAGACGGCGCCATCGTGCCGCGGCTGATGATGCCGATGAGCTTGACCTACGACCACCGCGTGATCGACGGGGCCGACGGGGCGCGGTTCACCACGCGGCTGGCGCAGTTGTTCAGCGACCCGATTCGGCTCTTGATGGAAAGCTAAGGGGCGCGTTCGATGGGCGGATGAGACGAAAGCCCGCCGTCCGCGACGGCGGGCTTTCGCGTTGACTTACTTCCCGCCTGTCAGCGTGACTGCCTGCAGAATCTCGCCGGTCTCGTCGTCCTGCACAAGCGCCACGACGTGCATGTGGGCGAGGTCCAGTGGTCGGTCGGCCGCGAGCGTCGGGCGGGTTTCGGCGGCTTTGGTCAGGTACGCGCGCAGGTCGGCCCGCACTTTCTCCAGGTCGATGGTGGTCGTATACTCGCCGGACTTGAGTTCGCTCAGGGGTGTGCCGGCTTGTCCGTTGGCGAAGGCGCGGACGACGTGGTGGTGCAGCCGCACGCCGTTGCCGCCGGCGTAGCGGACGACTTCCTCGGTCAGAACGATTCGCAGCTTGACCGAATCTTTCGGCTCTTTGATGCCATCGACCCGAACCTTGACGGCAATCTTGCCGGCGTCGGTGGTGGCGTTGCCGGTGATGGTGGCCGGGGTGGACTGCTCGAGCGCGCCGCCGACGACCTCGACGAGCGCGTCGTAAGCGCCCTTCGCGTTGGCCATCGGCCCGCCGATGGGGTCGGCGAGCTTGTCGGCGGGGGGCTTGCCGTTGATCGCCACGGTGGGGGTGCCGGGGAACTTGCCCTCGAAGCGCTCGCGGTAGGCGTTGAAGCGCGCTTCCGAATCCGCGTTGGTCATCGGGTCGGGGCCGGGGATGTGCAGGTGGTACTGCAGCAAGACGACATCCTTGGCGGGGTGGGAGTCGATCAGGGCGCCGAACGCCACGTCGGCGGCGACGCACGGCGGGCACTGCGAGCCGGTGAACAGTTCGAGCACCGCGACTTTGTTGGCGGCGGCGTCTTTACGGCCCTTGTACGGCTCGGGCTTAAAGGGCGGCACGTTCTTGGCGTACTCCGCGTCGAGTTCGGCGTCGAGCTTGGCGAGGTCGGCCCGCACTTGGGGGAGCCGGTCGGTCTTGCCGCTCTTTTCGAGCGCGGCGGCGAGGGCTTTGAGGCTCTGGGCGCGGCCCGCCGTGCTCAGGCCCGGCGTGGCGGCGACCTGTTCGGCGTAGGGGATGGCGAGCGCGGCGGTCGCCTTTTGAGTGGCGAGTAGGCCGGCGAGGCGGGGGCGCGTGACCGCCTCGAAGCGCGGGCCGTACTTCTTCGCGTCGGCCTCGATCAGCCCCACATAAGTTTTGACTTCGTCAGCGCTCAGGCCGTAGGCGTCGGCCTTACCGAGCGCCCCTTCGGCGACATCGACCGCGTAGGACTCGTCTTTGTGGGCCGAGATCAGCTCGCGCACCAGCGGCCCGAGTTGGGCACTCGCCTCTTTGTTGGCCTCGGCGAGTTCGGCCGTCAGTTTCGCGCGCTCGTCGCCCTTGGCCGCGCGCAACTTCCGCTGGATCGCGGCGGCGGGGGCGCTCAGTTCGGCCTGCTTCTTGGTGAACGCCTCGGGGATGGCCGGCTGCACGAACGAGTCGGCCTGCGCGAGCTTGTCCTTGTCGGTCGGCTCGACCAGCGCGCGGAAGACGCGCTCGCCCTGGACCATACTGCCGAGCACCGACTTG
>CAXTPM010000639.1:0-1362 GCA_964245865.1 uncultured Fimbriiglobus sp.
AGGGCGGCGAAGAACGCCGCGGCTTTTTTTCTAGGCCGGCAATCCTGACTGGTTGGAGTCGTACTGCACGTTGAATTGACCGTCGTGCCGCGCGACAGGCTACGAGAACCTACCAGCCGGGAGCGGTCAACCAGGCAGGATTGCCGGCCTAGCTTTTTTTCTAGGCCGGCAATCCTGACTGGTTGAGCTTGTTTTCGAGGTCTTTCAGGTAGCCGTCGGGGTCGCGGCGGAACTGCCGGCGGTCGACCCGCCGCTGCCTCCTCTCCTCCAACTCCGCCCGCAGTGCCCGCCACGCGGCCGGGTCGGCCCCGGCCAGATCGGCCGCTGTGACCTCGCGGGATCGGGTCGCCAGCCCCGCGACCAGCCGGGCCGACCCGCGTAGGACCAGGGCCGGGCTCGCGCCCCTGCGCCCGGTCGCCCGCCTCTCGTGGTAGCGGTGGCTGCCGAACGCCTGCTCGAGCGCGTTGTTCGTCCGCGGCAGCCCCGGCACGTCGTAACAGGCGAACAGCCCCGGCCAGTAGCTGCGGGTCACCTTCACGAAGTGGTCCACCCCGCCCGCAAGGTCGCCGGCCGCCTCCCGGTGCCGGCGCATCGCCCCCAGCAGCCCCGCGAGCCGGGCCCGCACGGCGGCGCCACTCGCCTCGTCTTGCCCGAGGACGTGGGCCGCCCGGCGGACCCAGGCGAACGCCGCCCGCACCGGGGGCCACAGGCCGGCCGTCGCCGCCAGCCCCCGGTCGAGCGCGCCTTTCAGCCGGCGCAGCCCGGCGGGCAGCCCCCTTTTAGCCCGGCCCGCCCCAGGCTCCCCGACACGGCCTCCAGCCGCGCGTGGAGCTTCAGCCCCGACGCCTCCAGCGGCGGCCGCCCGTCGTCGGTCAGGGCACTCCGCACCGCCGAGCAGTAGCCCCGCACCGCCTCCGCCTCGGCGCCCTCCAGCCCCTCGGCCGACCGCTCGACCTCCCGGACGACCCGGACCTTCTTCTTGAGTTCCTTCTTGGCGTGGCGGTCGGCCTCGTAAATGGGACGGGCCGCCTCGCGCAGGTAGTGGAACTGGCAGAGCTGGTACGGCACGCCGGGGAACGCCTCGGCCACCGCATGGCGGATCGACCGCTGGCCGTCGGATACGACCCCCGCGACCGGCACCGGGCAGGCGGCCTTCACCGACGCGAGCAGGCCGGCGAGGTCCTCCCGCCCGGCCGACAGCAGGCTCTTGGCGAGGAGAACCTCGCCGGACAGGCAGTCGCGCAGCACCCAGAGCACCTCGTGCCCGACATCCGGCTGGAGCCCGTCGATTGCCAGCACGACGCGGCCGCGCTCGCCCAGCACGGCCCGGAGCCGGCGGTCGTCGGCCAGGGCGACAGCCAG
>CAXTPM010000639.1:1372-3254 GCA_964245865.1 uncultured Fimbriiglobus sp.
GCGGTAGAGCAGGTTGGTGACCGCCCTCTCGGACACGCCCACGCCGCGGCCGGCGACATGGGCGTGGATCTCGGGGACGGAGCGGTGCTCGGCGTAGCGGAGGCGGCCGACGAGGGCGATCACGTCGAGGCCGAACTCGTGACGCGGCAGGGCGACCGCGCCCTCGGCCTCGGGCCGGTACGGCCGCTTGTAGGCCGCGCACGCGGGGGCGTGGCAGCGGCGGACGGTGAGCGTCAGGCGGGTGACGCCGGCCAGCGTGTGGACGGTGCGTCGGTTGGCGTAGTCGGCGGTCATCGGCCCGCCGCAGTGCGGGCACGCGGTTCGCTCGGGGGCCAACTCGCGGACGACCGTCGGGGGAGCCTGCTTCGCCGTCTTCACGAGACCGCCCTCGGGGTGAGCGGTCAGCATAGCCAGCCGACCCATCAACCAGTCAGGATTGCCGGCCTAGCTTTTTTTAGGATGTCGCGCTCCGCCTCCAGGCGTTTGACTTCGGCCTTCAGGCGGCGGTTCTCCTCCTCGAGTGGCGTCAGGTGACCGGAACCGGGGAAGGCGTCAACGCCCTTGGTGGCGAGGGCCTTCTTCCAGTCGTGGAGCCGGCCCTCGGTGACCCCCAGCCGCCGGGCCACCTCGGCGACCGAGAGCCGCTGGTCGGTAATCATCTTCACCGCCGCGAGCTTGAACTCCGGCGTATAGACCTTGCGCTTGCCGGCCATCGGTGTGCCCTCCTGTGTCCAGAGTTTACACCGCTTCCCCGCTGTCCACTATCGGTGGGGAGGTCCAGTCTGGGTGCTCGACGCCGCGGCCGCGAAGCGCGTGCGCGGCAAGCGCGAGGTGGACACCGGCATCCAAGCCGGCCCGGTGTTCGCCAACGGCAGGCTCTACGTTCTCACCCGTCACCGCCTGTACGCCATCGCGGCCGGGCCGGCCGGGCGGCCGGACTAGGGCCGGGCGGCCACCCGGCCCGCCGATCGTCACGGAGCCCCATCGGCCCGCGCGGACCGGCGGTGCCGTCGTCACCCCCACCGGCTCCGTCGTGCCACTGGTTCTCGGCCCTGGGGGCCACCCTCAATCTCCGATCCAGCCTGCGGCTGGCGTGTCTGCTCGTCGGGCCGTCCTCGCCCGCGGCCGGCGGACGGTGGCTAGTTGGGTCCGGGCCGCCGGGCTGGGCGACGAGTACCGGCCGTGCTACAGCGCGGTCTCGGCCGCCGGCAAGCGTGCCGACCGGATCGCCGCCCGGCTCGCCCACGAGGCCGTCGAGCCGCTCGTGGCCGCCGCCCCGCGGCTGACGTTCGCCATCGACGACACCACGACCGAGCGGTACGGGCGGCACGTCCAGGGCGCCGGGGTGCATCACAACCCCACGCCCAGGCCGGCGGGAGGGTCGTTCGTGTACGGCCACGTGTGGGTCGTCCTCGGCCTGCTCGCGACTCACCCGGCGTGGGGCGTCGTCCCCCTGCCGCTCCTGGCGAGGCTGTACGTCCGGGCGAAGGACCTGCCCGCCGTCCCCGCGAAGGACCGGCCGGCGTTCCGGACCAAGCTCGAACTGGCCGTCGAGTTGGTCCGGTGGGCCGTCGTCTGGCTCGGGCATCTGGGCAAGCCGGTGTGGGTGGTGGCCGACGGGGCGTACGCCAAGGCGGCGTTCCTGAAGCCGGTGACGGCCCTCGGGGTGACGGTCGTCAGCCGGCTCCGCAAGGACGCGGCGCTGTGGACCGTCCCCGGCCCCCCGCGGCCGGGGCGGCGCGGCCGGCCGAGGGTGTACGGGGAGGGCAGGATGGACCTGGCGAAGCGGGGCGGGCAGACGCGCGGCTGGCCGAAGAAGAGCCGGGCCGTCGGCGCCCAATACGACAAGCCGGTACGACAAACTCGCCGTCAACTTCCGGGC
>CAXTPM010000640.1:0-1712 GCA_964245865.1 uncultured Fimbriiglobus sp.
GCTGTGCGCGAGGTGGGCGATGGTGGCCGTTGCGATGTCGCCGCCCCAACTGTCCTCCAGCGTCATGGCGATCCCCATCGAGACGCAAAGGTCGCGCACCTGCTTCGTCTTGGTGAGGCCGCCGAGCTTGCTGATCTTCAGGTTGACCACGTCCATCGCCAGATCGGCCTTCGCCCGCAGCAGAACGTCGAGGCCGTCGATGCCCTCGTCGAGAACGAACGGCAGTTCGGACCGCCGCCGGACCGAGAGGCACTCCTCGTACGTCGGGCAGGGCTGTTCGATGTAGACATCGAGGTCGCGTACCGCGCGGGCGACCCGCATTGCCTCGTGCTGGGTCCAGCCGGTGTTGGCGTCGGCGACCAGCCGGTCGGCCGGCGGGAGGAGCGCCCGCACCTGGCGGACGCGCTCGATGTCCAGGTCGGGGTCGCCGCCCACCTTGAGTTGGAACCGCGTGTAGCCGTCCGCGCGGTACCCGGCGACGCTCGCCGCCATTCGCTCCGGCGACTCCTGCGAAATGGCGCGGTAGAGCCGGACGGACTCGCCGAAGCGGCCGCCCAGCAGCAGGCACACGGGCAGGCCCGTCGCTCGGCCGAGGATGTCCCAGCAGGCGATGTCGATCCCGCTCTTGACGTACGGGTGCCCCTTGAGCGCGGCGTCCATCCGCTGGTTGAGTTTGCTCAGCTCTCGCGGGTCCAAGCCGACGAGGTGCGGCGCCAGTTCGCGTAACCCGGCCCGCACCCCCTCCGCGTAGGCCGGCAGGTAGAACGGCCCGAGCGGGCAGACCTCGCCGTAGCCGACGAGACCCGCGTCCGTCTCCACGCCAACGATCGTGCTGTCGAAGACCGCGACGGACTTCCCGCCCGACCACTTGTAGCTCCCCTCGCGCAGCGGCAACTCCACGCGGTGGGCGAAGATTCTGGCGATCCGCATCGTGTGACCGTTCCTGTTTCTCGAACAATTTACTCGGCGCCGGGCCGACGCGGAGGTAGGGACGACGGCGAGTCGGCGTCGCCCAGATGCACAAACCATGGCTCTTGGGTATGGGGCGTGGCCCAGTAGTCTAGTCCGAGTCGACCCGGAGGCGCGTAATGCGGGCGTGTTCGGCGGACGCCCGGCCGGGCGCGGGAAGTGTTCGCGGGCGGCGTTGCTGCGGAGGAACAGGCGGGCGGCGCGGTCGGGCCGGCGGTCCTGCCCGGCGACCCGGCGAGCCTCATGGGCGGCGGCAGTGAGGGGTTGGGTCTTCGGTGAGATCGAGTGTCCTGAGTCGGGAGTCCGCTCGCAAACTCTCTCGACCCGGCCGAGTATGGCGCCGGCGTCGGCGACCCGCGCGAACGGCTCGGGGCGGGCGTTGCGGCGGGCGATGGACTTCTCGATCGCTCGCCCCGTGCCCCGGCGCCGCGGTATACGCCCCGGCGGGCGTCCGCTGCGGCGCCCGGCGCGGCGCGGCCGCGCCGAGGGCGACCGGACCAGCGGGCCGCGCGTCGGGCGAACAACGGGCTCCGGCCACCCGACCGCCGACAACTCCGACGACTTCCCTCGGGGGGGGCGAACGGGGCGCCCGCGGGGGAAAGTCGGTGGCCACTCCCGTCGCCCTCGAAAAGAAGGTTTGGCCGGTCGCGTCGGCGTCCGGGGGCGCGGGCCCGCTCCCCGGCCGGCCCCGGCGCGGCCGCGCCGAGATTGTACCCCGGCCCCCTCACAGAAACCACTCGCAC
>CAXTPM010000640.1:1722-3247 GCA_964245865.1 uncultured Fimbriiglobus sp.
TTCGTGTCGTGTGGTTGACGGGACCGATCCCGGCGGCGCCGAATCGGGCGGCGCCGAGTCGGGCGCGGGGAGCGATTGTCGCGGCGCCGCCAGGATCAGCGCGGCCCGCCCCCGCGTGCGGCGCCCGGAACCGCCCAGGGCGGGGGACGCCCGTCCCGTTCTTCGCCCCCCCCGCCTGCCGAACGCCCCGTGCCGCCCCGCTCCGAACCGCCCTGGGTGATTCCCGTGCGCCTCCCCACCCGCCAGGTGCTCTGGCTCGCCCCATCTTCGCAGCCGCTAGCCCAAGTCGCCGGTACCGCCCCGAAGCCGCCGGCGACGCTGCCGGTGAGCCAGGTGGTCTTGTTCAACTCGGGGGTGGGCTACTTCGCCCGGTCGGGTGAGGTCGAGGGGGCCGCGCGGGTCGAGCTGTCGTTCCCCGAGTCGGACATCAACGACCTCCTGAAGTCGCTCACGCTCCAGGACTTCAACGGGGGCCGCGTCGACGCGGTGACCTACGACTCCAGGGGGCCGGCCGGCAGGACCCTGGCGAGCTTCGCGATCAACCTGGGGCAGAACCCCACCCTCGCGGACATCCTCACCCAAGCCCGCGGCGAGCGCGTGGAACTCGTGGCCAGCCTGGCCGGCGGCACCGGGCCGCAGCCGTTCGGCGGCACGATCGTGAGCCTGGAGCACCGCGTGGCGCCCCCGGTGGCGCCCGACGCGCGCCCGGCCGAGTTCGACGTGCTCAACCTGCTCACCGCCGACGGGCTGCGGGCGTTCAAGCTCCCGGAAGTCGTGCGCGTCAAGTTCGCCAACCCGGCGCTCGAGGCCGAGTTGAAGCGGGCCTTGGAGGTGCTGGCCCGCTCGCACGACGCGCAGAAAAATCGGTGTCGCTGTCGTTCGCCGCCGGGGTACTGGACACCCTGCCTGGTAACGTGCTGTCCGCCGTCGTCAGGCCAATGGCCTCCGACGACCCCCTCGCCTCGTCCATCGCGCCAGGGCTGGTCGCAATGGACGAGGCGAGGGGACAGAATTTGACACGCCGTCGCCTTCGGGCCGAGGTGCCGGGCGGGAGTTCCGCAGCCGGCGGGCTCGCGGCCGGGCTGCGAGGTCCGGAATGGGGTTCTCGCCGCTGGCGTCAGTACAGGCCTATTCGCCCTTCAGCTTCCACCACTTCGAGAGCTACGACCGACACGTCGTCCTGCGGGCCGCCGGGGCCGGCCCACGCCTCGACCCCGCCAATCACCGCGCGGACGGCGTCCGCCAACGGCGCCGATGACCCGGCCTGGAGCGCGGCGGCCAGGCGGTCTTCGCCGTACGCCCCGCCCCCCGGCGCGGTGGCCTCCGGCAGCCCGTCCGAGTAGACCCACAGCCGGTTTCCGGGCCGGAGCCGGACCTCGGCCTCGCGGTACTCGGCATCCGCCGTCACCCCCGCCATTAGCCCGCCCTCGGGCAAGAGCACCGGCTCGGTTCCGGGCGACAGCAGGACCGGCCGCGGGTGCCCCGCGTTGGCGTAGGCCAGGGTGCGGGCGTTCAGGTCGAGCAC
>CAXTPM010000641.1:0-257 GCA_964245865.1 uncultured Fimbriiglobus sp.
GCGGACCCGCAGGATCGTGCTGTTCGCGCCCGCGCCGAGTGTGGAAAGCACCGAGACGCGGCCGATCTTCTCGATTGCCATAACCCCCGCCGCCTGCCGGCCCTAAAATGGATCGTGCCGTTGGTTTAGCACCGCCGGCCCCCTGCGGCGACCCCGCCCGGGCCTCCTGGGACGACTGCAACCGGCCCGCCCGGATCCCCACCACGCTGTTCGCCGGGCTTCCGCTCATCGCCGACGCCAACCCGGGCCACCGCGTC
>CAXTPM010000641.1:267-3247 GCA_964245865.1 uncultured Fimbriiglobus sp.
CAACCCCCGCCGCCCGACCGCCACCCCGGTGCCCGATGGCCATCTCCGCCCCGAACCTCGCCAGCGCCCCCTCGCCCTCGCCCGTCTCCAGCGAGCCACCGGCGCCGCCCACCAGCGCAGCGCCGCGCCCCCCCGACGGACTGGGCGACCCGTTCCAGGAGCGCGTGCGCGACTTCGGGCGCGAGATTTTCGCCCGCCTCGACCGCCAGGGGCCGGTCATGCTCACTCGCCCGTGGCTCGACGACCAGATGATGGGCGTGACGATGGGCAACGAGGCGCTCAAGGTCCAACTCTTCCGCTTCGTCGATACGCTCCCCTACCTCATCGACCGGCCGCGCGAGGTCAGCCGGCACCTGCGCGAATACTTGCACGAAGCGGAGGCCGTGCTCCCGTGGTGGGTGCGGCAGGGCGTCAAACTCGTCCCGCACAGCGGTGTGGGGGCGCGGATTCTCGCCTCGGCAGCGGGGTTCAACGCCAAGCGCATGGCCCGAAAGTTCATCGCCGGCTCGAACGTGCCCGAGGCCGTCGAGGCGGTGGCCCGGCTGCGGGCGGCGGGGCAGGCGTTCACGATCGATTTGCTCGGCGAGGCGACCATCACCGAGGCGGAAGCCGACCACGTGCAGAAACAGTATCTCGACTTAATCAGTGGCCTGACGCAGACGGTGAACGGCTGGCCGGCGCAGCCCGAGATCGACGCCGACGACCGGGGGCCGATCCCGCGCGTGAATGTGTCGGTAAAACTCTCGGCCTTGTACAGCCAGTTCGACCCGATCGACCCAGCGGGCACCACCGCAGCCGTGGCCAAGCGCCTGCGGCCGATCCTACGGCTCGCCAAACAGACCGGCGCGTTCGTCAACTTCGACATGGAGCAGTACAGCTTCAAGGACCAGACCTACCGCATCTTCAAGGAGATTCTGAGCGAACCCGAGTTCCGCGACTGGCCGGACGTGGGCATCGCGGTGCAGGCGTACCTCACCGACACGATGCGCGACCTCGAAGACCTACTAGTCTGGGCCAAGGATCGCGGCACTCCGGCGTGGGTGCGCCTCGTGAAAGGCGCGTACTGGGACTACGAGACGATCTTCGCGGCCCAGAACCACTGGCCCGTTCCCGTGTTCCGGCACAAGTGGCAGTCCGACGCCAACTTCGAGGCGTGCGCGAGCTTCCTCTTGGAGCACCACGAGCACCTGCCGCCGGCGTTCGGGAGCCACAACGTACGCAGTATTGCCCACGCGCTCGCCGCCGCCGAGAAGTTCAAGGTGCCGCCGCGGCGCTACGAGTTCCAGATGCTCTACGGCATGGCCGACCCGATCAAGGAGAGTTTGCAAAGCCTCGGTCGCCGCGTGCGCATCTACACCCCCTACGGGCAACTCCTCCCCGGCATGGCGTACCTGGTGCGGCGCTTACTTGAGAACACCTCGAACGACTCGTTCCTGAAGCACAGCTTCGCCGACGGTTTGAGCGAGGACGTGCTACTCGCCGAACCCGCCGCGCCGGCGAGATTGACCCCGACTGCCCCGGAGCGCCCGCCGATGGTTTCGACCGCCAAGACTGCCGCCGCGTTCCAGAACGAGCCGCTCACCGACTTCGCGCGCGAGGAGGGCCGCGCGAAAATGGCGGCGGCGCTCAAAAGCGTGCGCGGCCAGTTGGGCAAGCTGTACCCGCTCGTGATCGGCGGGCGTCGCGTCGAGACGCCGCAGGGCATCACGAGTGTCAACCCGAGCAAGCCGGCCGAGGCGATCGGCACCACCGCGTCGGCCACCGTCGAGCACGCCGGGCGGGCCGTGAAGGCGGCACTCGAAGCGTTCGAGTCGTGGCGGGACACCGCCGCAAGCGAGCGCGCCGCCCTGCTCCGCCGCATCGCCACCGGACTGCGCGGCCGGCGCTTCGAGCTGGCGGCGTGGATGACGCTCGAAGTCGGCAAGCCGTGGCGCGAGGCCGACGCCGATGTCGCGGAGGCCATCGATTTTTGCGAGTATTACGCGCTCGAAGCCTTACGCCTCGAACGGGGCGTGAAGCGCGACGTGCCGGGCGAGGAGAACGCCTACCTCTACGAGCCGCGCGGCGTCGCGGTCGTCATTGCGCCGTGGAACTTCCCCCTGGCAATCCTCTGCGGCATGGCCACGGCGTCGGTTGCGGCCGGGAACACCGTCATCATGAAGCCGGCCGAGCAGTCGGGCGTCGTCGCGGCGAAACTCATGGAAGTGATCGAAGCGGCCGGCTCCCCGCCGGGCGTGGTGCAGTTCCTCCCCGGCGTCGGCGAGGTCGTCGGCCCGGCACTCGTCGGCCACCCCGACGTGACGCTGATCGCCTTCACTGGGAGCCTCAAGGTCGCGCTCGCCATCAACGAGCAGGCGTCGAAAATGGCGCCGGGGCAGCGGCAGGTGAAGAAAGTCATCGCCGAGATGGGCGGCAAGAACGCGGTGATCGTGGACTCCGACGCCGACCTGGATGAAGCGGTGCGCGGCGTGGTCGATTCGGCGTTCGGGTTCGCCGGCCAGAAGTGCAGCGCCGGTAGCCGAGCCATCGTGTTACGCGGCGCCTACGACGCCTTCTTGACGCGGCTGGTCGAGGCGACCAAGTCCTTGACGGTTTGTCCCGCCGAACTCCCCGGCTGTTCGGTCGGCCCCGTGGTCGATGCCGACTCGCTGCACCGCATCGAGAAGGCCATCGACGGCGCGGTGGCCGGCGGGGCGAAGTTGCTCTACCGCCACCCCGTCGAGCACTTGGCCGAATCCGGCGGCTACTTCGTCGGACCGACGATCTTCGCGGATGTCGATCCCAACTCGAAACTCGCCCAGGACGAGTTGTTCGGCCCGGTGCTCGCCGTGATTCCGGCCGAGACGCTCGAAGAGGCCATCGCAATCGCCAACGGCACGCCCTACGCGCTGACCGGCGGTGTCTATAGCCGCTCTCCTGAGAACCTGAAACTGGTGAAGCGCCGCTTCCGGGTCGGGAACCTGTACATTAACCGCAAGTG
>CAXTPM010000642.1:0-3245 GCA_964245865.1 uncultured Fimbriiglobus sp.
GTGTCCTTGGGCGTCAGGGCCGTTAAGAGCGCGCCGGCGAGCGCGGCCTGGGTTTTGCGCTGGGCCGCGTCGATCGAGGCCGAAGTATCGCACCACAGCACCAGCGACAGCGGCTTGTCGCCGGCCACCAAGTCGCGGCCGACCCCCTGCGGGGTGGCCGGCGCGGGCGGCGTGACTTGGAGCAGGAAGTAGCCGTCCGCGCCGCGGCGGTGCGGGACGAGGGTCACGGCCGGCGCCGCGTCGGCGAGTTCGATGACCGCCTCGAAGTCTTTGGTCGGCGTGTACTCCTGGGCCGCGAACTCCAGCTTGCCCGACGTGCCGGCGAACGAACTGCGGCAGGTGTGCGTCGGACTCGTGAGGGACTTCATCGGCAGCGCCGAGGTCGCGGTGAACGCCACCGACAACTCGCGCAGCGGGTTCTGCCGCAGCATCTCACTCTGCAAAGCGTAGGAGTAGCGGACCTTGTTGCCGACGGCCGGTAGCACCTGGGTGTAGGTGATCGAGATTCGCTTCTCCGAGTGCGCGAAGATCGGGAAGACGCGGGCCTTGAACAGGTTGCCGCCGGCCCACTCCAGCAGGCCGGGGTCGCGCTTCTCGCGCAGGATCGTCTCGAAGATTTCGCGCGCCCGCTGCTTCTCGACCACGTCGGCCTCGACCTTCTCGTTGCCGATCCACATGGCGAACCCGGCGATGCTCGCGTCCTGCGGCAGCGGGAAGTGGAACACCCCTTCGAGCTGCGAGGCGGTGTGGTTGACGAACGTCTCCTCGATGGTGGTGCGCGCGATCTGGTCGCGCACCTCGACTGTCACCTTGTGGACGCCCACACTGAGCGACACGGCCCGGCCGTCCACCTGGGCGACGAGCGACCCCAGCGACTCGCCGGCCGACGCGCCCTTAAGGCTGCGCAGCCACACCGGGTCGGTAACCGCGCGGGCGAGCTTGTCGCCCACCAGGCGGTAGAACCCGCGCTCGGTCAGCGTCAGTTTGGTATCGCCCGGCCCGGTGAGTTCGACCGGCGTCCCCTTCGCCGGCGTGACCTCGATTTCGCCTTGGATGAGGCGTAGCCGGTCGGGCTTCGTGACCTCGACTAGCCCACCGGGGCCGACGATCAGCGTCGCCTCGGGGAGCAGCTTCACGGTGGCGGCGTTGGCGCCGCGCGGATCGGCCCGCACCCAGTCCCCAGGCAGCACCAGGGTGTTGGGCCGCAGCGGCGTGAACCGCGCGGCGTTCAGGGGCTTGATGCTCGCCAGCCCCTGCACGTCCGAGACCTTGCCGACGCGGCCATCCTCCGAGAGCGTCGGCTTGAGGGCGAACTTGTCGTCGGGCATAGGCGCGGGGTTCTGCAACAGGGTGAGGGTGGCGACGAGTTGCCGCGCACCGTTGGCCACGGCGTAGCGGCGGAGTTCGACGAACCGCCCGGCCGCGTCGAGGTCCACCTCGGCGGGCGGGTCGAGGGCGTAGGTCGTGCCGCCGGGGCGCGGCGAGGAGCCGACGACGGCCAGGCGGCGCTCGTCCCAGAGCGGGAACAGCCCCTGCAAGCGGTCGCGCTCGGCCGGGTCGAGCCGGGCGTAGCGGTTGGCCGCCTCATCGACGGCGTAGGCGTCCCCGCCCCGCCACGGCAGCAGCGTGTAGCGCTCGGCGTCGTCCTCAATGCGCAGTTCCCCAGGGAAGTGGACGTAGGCGTCCCGCGCCCGCTCGCCGTCGGTGAGTCGGAAGTGCGCACCGCCGTCGGTCAGTGCGGCGAAGGCGCCCCAAACGGGGTCGGGGTCCGGCCTCGGCTCGCGCGTCGCGGCGAAGAGTGCCACGCTCGCCGCAAGTAGGCCGGCGGCGAGGCGGAGGAGGTGCGTCATCGGCTTGGTCCTGCGGGGGGAGGTCGGCGGGGAATCGGTGAAGGCGGTCAGACTCGCGGCGCGGGAGGCGGCGAGGCGGGCCGGGTCGGGGTCGGGTCCGGGGGGCAGCGCGCGCGCCAGCAGCTCGGCGAGGCGCCCGTCGTCGGGTCGGTCGTCATCGGGGGTCACGGCGCGCCTCCCAGGGTTCGGCCGGCTCGCGGCGGCGGAAGCCGACTCGGAACGCCTCCCGCGCGCGGGCCAGTTTGGAGCGCGCGGCCACCGGGCTGAGCCGCTCGGCTCGGGCGATGTCCTCGAGGCTCGCGCCCAGCAGGTACTTGGCGGCGAGCATCCGGCCGTACTCCTCTGGCAGTTCCAACAGGGTGAGGCGCACCAAGTCGGCGCTCTCGCGCGCCAGCAACTCGTCGAGCGGCTCCCGGCCGGGTTCGTCCCACCCGCGCGGGTAGCGGCCGCGCTCCTGGGCGTGGCGGGCGGTTCGGCGCAGGTGCAAGAGCGCCTGCGTGCGCGCCACCCCGAACAGCCAGGCCCACAGCGGGCCGCGCGCCGGGTCGAAGCTCCGGGCCGACCGCGCCGCCTCCAGGAACGTCTCCTGCACCACGTCCGCGACGGCCGACTCGCCGCCGACCAGCCGGGCGACGACGCGCCAGACGCGCTCGGCGTAGCGGTCGTGGAGGCACTCCCAGGCGTCGGCGCGGCCGGCCCGCAGGCCCGCCGCGATCGCCCGCTCGTCGTCCGGCGCCGTCGCGGGGTCGTCCATCACTCCCCCAGGCCGGGTCCGGCGCCACGAGAACGGTTGGCGCCGGACCCGGCGGGCGTGCCGCGGAATCCGAAGAAAGTTTCCCGCCGGGGCGAACCGCGTCGCGGGACTGGTCGGACAACCAGACGGCCGATACCATGTGCAGCGCCGGGCGCCCGCGGGGCGAACCGCCCGGCCCACGGGGGACTAGCCGATGCCGAGTGACCGCCCGACCCCGGCCGCGCCGGGGGTTCCCCCCGAACTCCTGGGCCTCGCGCAGTATACCGAGGTGCGCGAACTCGGCCGGGGCGGCATGGGGGTGGTCTACGTCGCGCGAAACGCCGACATGGGGCGCCTCGAAGCCCTCAAGGTGATGCAGCGCAGCGCGCTGGAGCGCGCGGGGTCCGGGGCGGTCGAGCGCTTCCTGCGCGAGATCCAGGCCGCGGCGCGGCTCTCGCACCCCAACGTCGTCGCGGCGTACTCGGTCCACCGCCCCGGCGGGCTGATCGTCTTTGCGATGGAGTACGCGCCGGGCAAAGACCTCTCCGAAGTGGTGCGGCAGCGCGGGCCGCTCCCCGTGGGCGTAGCGTGCTCGTACGCCCACGCCGCGGCGCTGGGGTTGCAGCACGCGCACGAGGCGGGGATGGTCCACCGCGACATCA
>CAXTPM010000643.1:0-3242 GCA_964245865.1 uncultured Fimbriiglobus sp.
GCCTCGGGTTGTCCGCGAACGTCTCGCCGGTGCCGAACACCACCGCGCGGGGCGCGGCCTTCGCGGGGTCGGCGCCGTCGCTCACCGCATACGCCAGGGCGCGTGGCGCGCGGCTGAGCTGCTTGCGCCGCTGGGCGTCGGCGTTGCCGGAGAGCGCGGCGATGACGGCCGTCGGGTCGCCCGGCGGGTCGGGTTCGACCCAGGTGATGTTCCCCACGGTTTCGAGAATCGGCGTCGCCTTGAGCGTCCCGGCGGGCTGGGCCGACGCGGTAATCGGGCGGCAGAGGCGCATTAGCACCGGCGAGGGCGCCGTGGCGTTATCCACCAGTAGCCCCGTCGCGATCGGGTTTGAGTTCCGCAGCGCCTCGTCCGCAGCGACCGCCACGAGGTCGGTGAGGGCCAAGCCCCGCGCGACCGCCTCGTTGCAGATGTACCCGTCGCCAAGGGTCAGGCCCAAGTCCGCCAGCAGCGGCGCGAGGTTCACGTCGGCCACGCCCGCGCCGTCGGGCTTCGGGATCGGCCCGGCCATCACGATCAACTTGCCGTTGCGCGGGGGCCGCGCGAACGCCCGCAGCGCCTCGACCTCGGCGGTCGAGAGCGGCGTCTGCGGGTCGGCGACGACGACAATTGCGGCGTCGGCCGGCACCGCCGGGGTCGCGCTCGCGTCGTACACTAGCGCCTCGGCGTTGGCGCCCTCGACGGCGGTTTTCAGCGCCCCCGCCTGCCGCCGGCCCCGCCCGCCGGGGCTGGCGGCGTCGGGCAGACTCAGTTCGCCGTGCCCGGCGGTGAAGTACACCTTCGGCTTGGTCTTGTCTTCGGCCAAGAACAGGATCTCTTTGATGAGCCGCGACTCGCCGACGAACTTCGGCGCCCCGCCTTGGGCGTCGGCGCGCTCCACGAGTTCCGAGGAGCGCACGAACGAAGTCTGCGACTTCTCGCCCGCGGGGTTGGCGACGATCAGCACCCCAAGGTCGCTGCTGAACTCGCGCGCCTGCGGGTACTTCGCCACCAAGTCGCTGATGGTCTTCTCGCTGGTCTGCAGCCCCAGGCGCTCGACGGTGAGTTGCGCGGGGTTGGCCTCGCGCATCGCGTCGAGCAGCCGCTGCATCTCGATCGTGGTCGTCGTCGCCCCCTCCTCGGGGTCGAACGTCGAGTAGATTTTCACGGGCGTGGTGAGGCCCGCAAGATACTGCTTGGTGGTCTCCGACACCGAGTACAGCCCCGTCGCGGTGGTGTCCAGCCGACTCGGCACCTTGAGCGCCACTAACACGTTGAGCGCGAGCAACCCGGCGATCAGCAGTAAGCTGACGAGGCCGACGTTCGCGCCGTAGACGATGCGGCGGAGCAGCGGGTTGTTCCGCTCGTCGGCCCGCGCCGGCTGCACCGCGAAGAAGACCAGCCCCGCGCCGCCGACGAACGCGATGAGGGCCAGCAGCACCTTGTACGCCCCGGCCGGCGGGGTCTTGCGGTCGATCCACTCGACTAAAGAGCCGAAGTAGTAGGCGAAGAACATCGCCCCCGCGAGCATCAGCACCAGCCCCGTCAGCCCGCCCAACAACAGAATCGTCCAGCGCGCCTCGGCGTTGCGCGCGGCGAGGGTCGGACGCGGCACCCCGGCGAGCAGCGTCGAGCCGAGCCAGCCGAACACCACCGCGAGCATGGCGGCACTCAGGGCGCCGACGATGTACTCGGTCTGGGCGAACGGGCTGACCGCCGGCGCGGGGGCATCGGCGCCCAACTCCGCGGCCGCCGGGGTCGCCGACGCCTGGTAGGCCCGGTAGCCCGAGCGCGCGGCGAACGCCAGCGCCAGCGCGGCCAGCACCAGGAGGGCGATGCCCAAAGGCCCGCGCTTTTCGGCGAACAGCCTCACCACCGGCGGCGTCGCGGTCGTGGTCCCGTCAGTCGTCTCGGCCGTCATGCTAGCTCCACTTCCGCACTTCCAACGACTTGACCGTCAGGAACAAGAACAGCACCGCCAGGGACGCCCACGCCACGAGGCTCTGTACGGAGAGTTGCCCGCGCGAGGCGTTCTCCCACAGCGTCAAAAAGTCGAGTTGGTTCAGCACCGCCTGCACGCCTGCGCCCAGCACGCCGAACTGGCGGTTGCCCACGACGTAGAACAACAGGAGCGCCATCATCGCGGCGAAGGTAATCACCGCCGAGACGAGTTGGTCCCGCGTCAGGCTCGAAACGAACGTGCCAATCGCCACGAACGCCGCGCCACTCGCCGCGAGCGCCAGGTAGAAGCTCAAGACCGGCCGGTAGTCGAACGGCACGCCGCCGCCGACGCGCAGGGCCACCAAGTACAGCCCGGCGGGGAGCCAGCAGATCAGGAAGAACAGCCAGCCGGCGAGGAACTTACTGAGTACGACGGTCCACTCTTCCACTGGGGCGGTCAGCAGCACCTCATAGGTGCCGGCGCGCTTTTCTTCCGCGAACAGCCGCATCGTGATCGCGGGAACGAGGAACGCCGAGAGGAACGCGCCCAGGATGCCGAAGTTCATGTACGACGACACGATCGGCTCGGGGATCGGGCTGCCGAAGGTGGTCGCGCGCTGCAGCCCGGCGGCGAAGATGAAGTAGCCGAGCCACCCCACCGCCGCCATGCCGAAGAGCACCAGGTACGCGATCGGCGAGTAGAAGTAGCTGGTGAGTTCGCGCCGCGTCAGTACGGCCAATTGGAACTCGCTGCCGACCGCCGCGCTAACGGCCGACCACGCGAGTCCGAGGCCGATCAAGATCAGCCCGTAGGGCACCAGGAACGGCTGCGGCGGGCTGGTCAGCACCTTGTTCACGCTGCCGAACGCCAAGCCGCCGGCGAGGACTAGCCCGAAGATGACGGCCATCGTGCGCAGCCAGAGCGGGAGGCGCCGGGCCAACCCGAGCGCCGCGATGCCGACGCCCGAGAGCACGCCCAGGCCGCGGAATAGTGCCTTCCAGGTGTCGAGTGTTTGGCCGGGGGTGCGGATCGCCTGCGGCCCCTCGTAGAGCGCCTGCGGCACGGTGGTGCGGATGACGCCAACCGCCAGGGCCGCAACGCCGAGCATGCCGAGTGTGGTCACCACCGTGCGGCCCAGCCCCACCGCCGGGTCGGCGAGCGAGAGGTACACCGCCAGGTACGCCGCGCCGAGCAAACCCAGCACGATGCCTGGGCCTTCGAGGAACTCGGGGCGCAGGATGCCGGCGACCAGCGTACTCACCGCGAACGAGCCGCCGGCCCAGAGTAAGGCACTCTCGAGCAT
>CAXTPM010000644.1:0-3241 GCA_964245865.1 uncultured Fimbriiglobus sp.
ACCCGCACGCCAGCGCCTCCAAGGCGACCAGCGAGCACGGGTCGTAGAAGGTCGGGTGGACGAGGAAATCGGCGGCGAAGTAGGCGTCCCGCGGGTCGGCGCGGAACCCCGCGAAGCTCACCAGGCCGGCCACGCCCAACCGTTGGGCCAGCCGCTCGTAACTAGTGAACTTCGGGTGCCCGACTACAACCAGCCGCGGCGCCCCGGCCCCCGAGGCCGCCGCCGCGGCCAGCCCGCGCAAGAGCGGGGCTAGCCCCTTCAGCCGGTAGTTCATCCCGACGAACAGCCCGACCGATTCGCTGTCTTGCAGGCCGAGTTGCGCCCGGAACGCCGCCCGGCGCGCGGCCCGATCCGGCGCGGCGAAGCGCGCGGGGTCGATCGCGCTGTGCAGCACCCGCACCCGCTCCGGGCCGAGGCCGTAGTAGTGCTTGAAGTGCCCCGCCACCATACGGCTGTTCGCCACAATCACTTTCGGCGGAAGGGTGAGGTACTGCCGCCGCTCCAGCGCCGCGAACGAGCGCGCCGCCGGGTCGAGCGCCTTGCCCAACTTCGCCGCCAGCCGCGCCGCCGGGGAGGCGAACTTGCGCAGGTTGTGCGCCCGGCTCGCCGCGTGCAAGCCTCCTTGGGGGTAGAGCACGTCCTGCCCGTAGGTCTTGTCGAACCCGACGGAGACATCCACGGGGTGCTTTGCTAACTGTTCCAGGCACGCCGCCGCGAACCGCCACGGGCGCAAAAACCGCGGCCCCGCTTGCGGCGGGACTCGCCGGAACACCGTCGCGGCCGGCAGCGCGGCCGCGTCCCAGCGGCTCGCAAACAGGCTGACCTCGTGCCCGTCCGAGGCCAGGCGGCGCGCGAGGTCGCCGAGGTACGTCTCGGCGCCCCCCTTGTTGGGCAGCACGCTCTCGTAGCACAGCCCGACCTTCATTGAGGCGCCCCCGCCCCGCCGCGGCCCCGGCGCAGCCGGTCGCGCCGCGCGTACGCCCCCGCCCTGGCCGCGACCAGCCGCCAGAAGGGCGCCCACCCCAGCCGGGGGCCGCGCGGCGCGCGCGCCTCGTAGGCCCGGCGGAAGGTGAGCCAGTCGCCGGCGGACAGCCCCTCGACGCCGCCGAAACTGAACGCGAACTGCGCCAAGTCCTTCACCCACAAGTTGGCCCCGCGCGCCCCGCCGGCGCGCGCAAGGCGGTGGAAGTCGATCACCGTGATGCGCCCGGTCAGGTCCGCGCCGGGTTCGGATAAACTCGACTCCGCGAGAAACAAGTGGCACAGGTAGAAGTCCTGGTGGAACGCCCCCCGCGCGTGCAGCAGCCACGCCAGGCGCGCCGCCTCGGCGAGAGCCGCGCGCTTCCACGCGGCGAACTCGGCGTCGCCCAGTCGCCCGGCGGCGAGCGGGATTAGCTCGTGCAGCGCCAGCATGCCGGCGAGTTCGCGCACCGCCAGGAAGCTCTGGCGCCACCCGCCCCCGAGGGCAGTAACGCCCGCCAGCCGCTCCCCGCCCGCCACCACGTCGGGCACCGGCACCCCGGCGCCGCGCGCCCAGGCGATGTTGCTCGCCTCGGAGCGCGCGGGCGACTCGCCGAGGAGCATCTCGACGGTATCGAGCACGTCGTGTCGCGTCAAAGGCTCATAGTGCCGCTTCAGGTACACGACGGCACTGTAGGAGCCATACCGCAGCGGGACGCGCGCGATGTCGCGGTCCTGCTTGGCGTGGTAGCGCTCGCTCCCCGGCACCGGGCCGCGCGCCATCAGCTCGTCGGCCCAGCTCGTCCCGGCGGTGCGGGCGAACTCGTCGGGGCCGGTCAGCCAGTCCCACCCCGGAGGGGCCGCACTCACGGCCGCACCGCGGCGCGGACTCGGGCCAGCTCCTCGGGGGCGAGCGGCGGCAGTTCCCACCGAACCAGCCGCCAGTAGTCGCGCCGGATCGACTTGGAATCCCGGCGTTTCAGCACCGCCAGCGCGAGCGGGTCGGCGGCGGACACCCGGCCCCCCGCCCCGACCGACAGCGCCGGCCGGCCGGTGCGGAGCGGCGCCAGGCGCAGCCCCGCGCGGTGCAGCCCGGTCAGGTACTCCAGCGCCGCGCCCAGCAGCGCGGCGCGCTCGGGTCCGCCCGCGACCAGCACCGCGTTCAGCAGCGGTTCGCCGGGGCCGGCCGGGAAGTACGCCACGAACGAGCGGCCGCGGAAGCCCGGCCCGAGCCGCTGCCCGAACGCCACCAGCCGCGGCCCAGGGAGATCGAAGCGGTCGAGTTGCGCCAGCACCCGCCCGGCCGTCGCCCCCGGCGTGCGGTACGGCGACTCGCGCAGCCGGGCGCGCAAGCCCCCCCCGATGTCGCGCGTGCGGAAGTGTTGGACCTCGACTTCGCCCAACCCAGCCAGTTCGAGCGCCGAGTGCGAGCGCGGGCGGGGGTCCGCCGGGTAGGCGAACTCGCCGTCGGCCGGGCGCGGCCAGAGTGATTCGTACCGCGCATCGACGCAGCACCCCTCCCCGGCGAGCCAGACCAGGCGCAGCCTCGCCGGCGCGATCTGGTCGCGCTGGCGCGAGCGGCCGGCGAGTTTCGCCGACGCGGCCCCGACCGCCCGCGCGCACTCGGCGAGCGGCGGGGCGCCGGGAATGCCATGCAAGTAGGACCGTAGGAAGCGCAGGCGCGCCCGGCCCGGCGCCCGGCCCGGCGGCAAACTCGCGTCGAGCGCGGCCAGCGCGGCGAGCCGATCCGGCCAGCCGACCGGCCCGGCGAGGACGCGCGCCGACTGCCAATCGACCACCGTCGCGCCCTCGGGGTCGGGGTCGGCGGGGTCGAGCAGGACGTGCTTCGCGGCCAGTTCCGGCGTCGTCACCCCGGCGGCGTGGAAGCGCGCGACCAGGGTGCCTAGCGGTTCGGCCAAGCGTTCGGCCAACTCGGGCCGTTCGGATAACAGCGCCCCCAAGTCGGCCCGGTTCGGCGCCTCGGCGACGAGCAGGAACGCGCACCCGGCCGAATCGACCCCGTGCGCGAGCCACTGCGGCCCCGGCAGCCGCCGCGCCTCCAACTCCGTCAAGACGCGCGCCTCGCGGCCGGCCCGGCTGACGAATCCGGCTCCTGCGAGCCAGTTCTTGAGCCGCGCGCGCAGCCCCGGCACGTGCTCGCGCTTGAGGTACGCCCGGCGCACCGAGTTGCCGCACCGGAGTGTCACAGCGCGCACATGACGGTCGGGGTGGCCGCACACGACCTCGCCGGGCAGTTCGGCGACCGCGTCGGCCGAAGCCA
>CAXTPM010000645.1:0-3230 GCA_964245865.1 uncultured Fimbriiglobus sp.
TGGCGCTCACCCTGTGCGGCGCGCCGGGACTCCTGGGCCGCGCCCAAGACGCGCCCGAGGCCAAGGGGGCGGAGTTCAGGAACCTCGCCTACGGCAAGCACGAGCGGAACAAGCTCGATTTACTCTTGCCCACCGTCGCGGGCGCGAACAAGCCTTACCCGCTGGTGGTCTGGATTCACGGCGGCGGATGGGAGGCGGGGTCGAAGTCCGGCGGTGGGCCGAGCGCCATGCTCCTCGAGGCCGGCTACGCCGTGGCGTCCATCAACTACCGCTACAGCAGCCAGGCCGTGTTCCCGGCGCAACTGCACGACTGCCAAAGCGCGATCCGCTACCTGCGATTGCACGCCAAAGAGTACGGCCTTGATGGCGACCACGTGGGGGTGTGGGGCGCCTCGGCGGGGGGCCACCTCGCGGCGCTCTTGGGCACCTCGGGCGACGCGAAGGGGGCCGACGGCGAGCCGGACTCCAAAGAGAGCGCGAAGGTGCAGGCCGTCATCGACTGGTTTGGGCCGACCACCGTGGCCAAGCTCTCGCCGCCGGGGGCGCCGCCGAACCCGGTCACGCGCCTGCTCGGTGGCGCCCCGGCCGACAAGCCGGAGTTGGCCAAACTCGCCGACCCGATCACCCACGCCTCGAAGGGCGACGCGCCGACGCTCATCGTCCACGGCACCGCCGACCCGCTGGTGCCGCTCTCGCAGAGCGAGTCGCTCGAAAAGGCGCTCAAAAAAGCCGGCGTACCCGTGGAGCTAGTGGTGTTCGAGGGGGCGGGGCACGGCGACGGGGCGTTCCTCAAGGAAGTGTCGGCCAAGGCGCACCGCGAAAAGGTGCTGGCGTTCTTGGCGAAGTACCTCAAGCCCAAGCCCGGCGAGTAGCGGCACTTCCGCCCACTTTCGCGCGGTCGCCGCGCGGTTCGGGGAACGATTCGGCGCCCGGCGGGGTCAATTCGGTTGCACCGCCCCCCGCCGGGCGATTAGCATACCCTGTCCGCCCGCCGCGCCCGCGCCCTTTTGATGTCACTCCGCCGCGAGTCCGCCCATGCCCGCCCCGGCCAACGACCTCGACACCGTCCGCAAGCTGCGCGACGCCCACGCCCGGCTGAAGGGCGAACTCGCCAAGGTGATCGTCGGCCAAGATGAGGTCATCGACCAACTCCTGCTCGCCATCTTCTGCCGCAGTCACGCGCTCTTGATGGGCGTGCCGGGGCTGGCGAAGACGCTGATGGTGAACACGCTCGCCCAAGCCCTCGACCTGAGTTTCAAGCGCATCCAGTTCACGCCGGATTTGATGCCATCCGACATCACCGGCTCGGAGGTGATCCAGGACGACCCGGCCACGCGGCAGCGGATGTTCAAGTTCCTCCCCGGCCCGCTGTTTGCGAACATCGTGCTGGCCGACGAGATCAACCGCACGCCGCCCAAGACTCAAGCCGCGCTGCTGGAAGCGATGCAGGAGCGGCGCTGCAGCATCGGGGGCGTCGATCACGCGATGCGCGACCCGTTCTTCGTGCTCGCCACGCAGAACCCCATCGAGCAAGAGGGCACCTACCCGCTGCCCGAGGCGCAGCTCGACCGGTTCATGTTCAACGTGCGCGTCGAGTACCCGAGCTTGGACGAGGAGAAGCGCATCATCAACCTCACGAGCAAGGACGAGGTCGCCGAACTCCAAAAGGTGCTCAGCGGCAAGGCGATCGTGAACCTCCAAAAGCTCGTGCGCAGCGTCCCCGTGAGCGAGTTCGTCACGGACTACGTGGTGAAGCTAGTCCGGGCGACGCGGCCGAAAGACCCGAGCGCGCCGGAGTTCATCCGCCGCATGGTCGATGTCGGCGCCGGGGTGCGCGCCGGGCAATACTTGGTGAGGGCCGGCCAGGCGTTCGCGGCGATGGACGGGCGCTTTAGCGTGGCGGTTGACGACATCCGCCGCGCGGCCCTGCCGGTGTTGCGGCACCGCATCGGGGCGAACTTCCAGGCGCAGGCGGAGGGCAAAACCAGCGACGACATCGTGGCGGACTTGCTGCGCGCAGTCGCCGAGGCCGAGCCGGCGAAGTACGTCGCGGCGGCTGCGGGGAAGAAGCGCTAGCCATGATCTACCGCGTCTTCGCCCCCGCCGAGACCAACGTCCCGCCGGGCCGACTCGCCGAGGCGCTCTTCGCCGCCGGGTTCGCCGCCGAGCCGCACTTCCGGGGCGACGACCTCGGCTGGACCGGCGGCAAACTCGTGCTGCCCGGCGGCGGTCCTATCCAGTTGGACCGCTACCTCACCGACGCGGACGACCTGCGCGACGACCTGAACGCCTTCGCCGCCGAACTCGAGACGATGACTTTTAGCCCCGAGCACGTGCCGCTGATGGAACTCGTCATTCAGGCCAAGCAACTCATCGCGCTGCGGCAGCCGATCGACCACGCGGACGAGGCGCGGCTCGAACGGATGTGCGTATTCATCGCGCAGTATTACGCGCGGCAACTCGGCGGCATCTACCAGATCGACGGCAGGGGTTATTTCGCCGCCGACGGCACACTGCGCTTACAGGAATACTAAATGCCGCCCGAGACCGTCCCTCCCGCCGGCGGCGCCACTAACCCCGAGCGCTACCTGCGCCCCGAGGTGATCCACCAGGTCGCCCGGCTCGACTTGCGCGCCCGCTTCATTGTCGAGGGCTTCCTCTCGGGCCTGCACAGCAGCCCGTTCCACGGGTTCTCGGTCGAGTTCAGCGAGCACCGCAAGTACAACCCCGGCGACGACATTAAAGACCTCGACTGGAACGTCTACGCCAAAACGGGCCGGTACTACGTCAAAAAATACCGCGCCGAAACGAACATGACGGGGTATTTACTCGTCGATCTGTCGCGGTCGATGGGCTACACGTACCGCCAGTCGCTCACGAAGTTCGAGTACGCGGTGAGCCTCGCGGCGGCGCTCAGCTACCTGATGGTCAACCAGCAAGACCCCGTGGGCCTCGTCACCTTCGACCGGGCGGTGCGCACGGTGGTACCCGCCAAATCCAAGCGCGCCCAGATCGGCACGCTGCTCTCGGTCCTGTCGAACATCAGGCCCGAGGGCGAGACCGATGTCGCCAGAGCGCTTACCGACGTGGCCCGCATCGCGCGCGGCAAGTGCCTGATTATGGTGTTCAGCGACCTGCTCACCGACGCCGAGCCGGTGATGAAAAGCCTCTACCGGCTGCGCCACGCCGGGCACGAGGTGATCCTGTTCAACATTCTGGACGAGGCCGAA
>CAXTPM010000646.1:0-3229 GCA_964245865.1 uncultured Fimbriiglobus sp.
GTCGTAGCGGGCGACGCCGCCGAAGGTGGCCGTCTCGCGCAGGGTGACGGTGCCGTCGTTGCCGCCGACGGTGAGCAGCCGGCCGCACGGGCTGAAGGCGAGGGCGGGCTGCCCGCTCAGGTCGGCGCGGTTGTGGTACGGGTACGGCAGCCGCGCCTGCAGCCTTCCGAGCAGCCCCGGCGGCTTGGCCGGCCCGGTTTCGATGCGCGAGGTGTGCAGCACCTCCTCGGTGGCGGCGTCCCACACGTGCAGGTGCGGGGCGCGCAGCGCGGCCAGCACCCGGCCGTCGGGCGAGTAGGCCAGGCGGGTGACGGGCGACTCGGGGTTGACCGGGTGCCCGGCGGCGGGGAACGCGGTGCGCGAAACCTGGGCACGGATGTCCCAGAGTTCCGCGCCGCAGGGTTCCGAGACGCCGTGGTAGACCATCGGCCCGGCCGCGACGGTGTTCGAGTCCGGGGCGAACGCGACCGTGTCGAAAGCCTGGTAGGCCCACGCCCCCTCGCCTTGCGGGACGGGTTCCCAGTCGCCGACGCTAAAGAACACGAAGCCACCCGACACCCGAGCCAGCAGGCGACCGTCGGGGGAGAACGCGCAGGCGCCGAAGCCGTCTTCCTCGAGCCGCCGGGGCACTGCGTCGCCGTTCACCGGAGCCACCGTCAGCCCCCGCCCGTCGCACCACGCCAGCCACCGGCCGCACGGCGAGGCTGCCAGCGCGCCGACGAGATCCGCCGGGGCCAGCGTCGCCCACCCCCCGCCGCCCGCCGCCCAGACGCCGACCGCGCCGCCGGCCCCGGCCAACCGGCCGTCGGGGAGGTACGCCAGGCGCGTGACGGGCTTGCGGTTGCCGGCGAGGATGCGCATGCGCGACTCAGCCCAGGATCAGTGCCAACTCCTCGACACCCACAATGGACTCGTGCCGGGTGCCGGGGTTCAAGGCCACCGCCGCGCCCGCCGCCGTGGCCCACTCCGCGAGGTCGCGCCCCGACACACCCAGCAGCCAGAACGGCACCACGCGGTGCAGCGCCTTGCAGTACTCGCCGACGAACGCTTGGCCGTGGCGCTGCCGGGTGAACGCCGGGGCCACGAGGCGCCCGCCGTCCTCGAAGCAGTACGGCCGGAACTCCGTCTCGCCCGAGAGCCGCGTCGCCGACTCCTCGATCGCTTCGAGGAGTTCGTCCGCGGTAAACGTGTCCGCGTCGAGTCCGCCGCCGGCGTCGGGCGGAATCGACGCGACGAACAGGTGCGCCCCAGGGAACGCGGCCCGGAACGCCCGGCGGTCGGGGCCGCGCCCCAGGCGCGTCAGCCGGTCGGGCCAGTCGAGGTACGCGGAGAGCGAGGCGAGCATGGAGGCCTACTCTACCCCAGCGCCGCCCGCGCCACCAGCAGCAACTTCCGCCGCCCCGACACCCGCGCCCGCCCCGCCGTCACCCGGTGGCCGTTCGCCGCGACGCGCCGGCCGATCTCGTCGTACACAAGTGACGCCACCCGCACCGCGAACCGGCTGCGGCGGTCCAGGTAGATTAGCCCCGCGTTCCCCGACTCGTAGTAGGTGGCCGCGAGCGCCAGGCAGCGGCGCAGCGCCGGCGCGAACGCCGCGTCGTCGAGCGGAGCACCGATTTCCGGCGGGGCGTCGAACCACGCCGCCGGCAGGTAGCGCCGCCCGCGCCCCCAGTCCTCGGCCACGTCGCGCGCGATGTTGGTGAGCTGCATCGCCGTTCCGAGGTCCGAGGCGTGGCGGAACGCCCGAGCGTCGCCCACCCCCAGCGCGTGGCACATCATGAGACCCACCACGCCCGCCGCGCGGTAGCAGTACAAGAGCAAGTCGCCCTCGGTGCGGTACTCGAAGTTCGCCACATCCATGCCGAAGCCGTCGAGCAACTCCGCGGGGTACTCGCGCGGGATGCCGCACCCGATGGCCACGGCGCGGAACGAAACCGCCGCCGGGTCGCCCACGGCGCCGCCGTCGTAAACGGCGTCGAGTTCGCGGCGCAACTCCGCGAGCGCTAGTGCGGCCGAGTCGGCGTCGGGGGCGCAATCGACCGCATCGTCCCCCCGGCGGCACCAGGCGTACAGCGCTTCGGCCCGGCGGCGCGCCTCGGGCGCCAGCAGCCGCGCGGCGAGCGCGAAGCTCTTGGAGTGCTTGCGGATCGACGCCCGCGCCAAGTCCTGACCCGTCACGTCGTGACTCATGTCAAGCCGCGTCATAGGCCGTAGTCCGCCGCGATGAGGCCCGCCGTCGCCTTCGCCGAGTTCACCACCCCCGGCACCCCCGCCCCAGGGTGCGTCCCCGCGCCGGCGAGGTACAAACCGGGAACGCGCGCGTCACGATTGTGCGGGCGGAAGTAGGCACTCTGGGTGAGCAGCGGCGCCACTGAGAACGCGCTGCCGTAGTGCGCCCCCAACTGTTCGGAGAAGTCGTCCGGCGTGAACACCCGCCGCGTCACCACCGACGCGCGCAGGCCCGGCAGGTGCCCCTCCAGCGCCTCGAGTATTCTGTCGGCGTAGCGCGGCCCTTCCGCGGCCCAGTCGATGTTTGCGGTGCCGAGGTGCGGCACGGGGCTGAGGACGTAGAACGCCTCGCCGCCGGGGGGGGCTAGCGACGGGTCCGTCACCGTCGGGGCGTGCAGGTACAGGCTGAAGTCCTCGGCCAACTTCGAGCCGCCGAAGATGTCGTCCAGCAGCCCCTTGTAGCGCGGGCCGAACAGGATCGTGTGGTGCGCCAACTCGGGGTAGCGGCGGCTGGTGCCGAAGTAGACCACCACCAGCGACATCGACCACGCCATGCTTTTGACACGCTTCGCACTCCTCGCCGCCCGCGCCTCGCCGCCGTACAACTCGGCGTAGGTGTGCGCCAGGTCGGCGTTCGACACCACCACGTCGAACGCCTGGGTTCCCGCGTCGGTGCTCACCGCGTGCGCCGGTTTCGGCCCCTCGCCCACCGCAATCGAGCGCACCGGCGTACTGAGCCGTACCTCGCCGCCGATGTCCTCGAACAGCTTCACCAAGCCGCGCACCAGGGCGCCGGTGCCGCCGCGCGGGAACCACACGCCCCACTCGCGCTCCAGGTGGTGGATGAGTGTGTAAATGCTACTCGTCGTGTACGGGTTGCCGCCGACCAATAACGGGTGGAAACTGAGCGCCTGGCGCAGATGCTCGCTGCGCACGAACCGGCTGACCGTGGCGTACACGCTGCGGTCGGCGCGCAACTTCCCGAGGTGCGGCGCGACCT
>CAXTPM010000647.1:0-1618 GCA_964245865.1 uncultured Fimbriiglobus sp.
GGCCACGGCGACGAGGTGTACGCCTCGGACGGCACCAGCACCGGCACGCGGATAGTCAAGGACTTAAGCCCCGGCAAGCGCGGCTCGGACCCGGCGGGGCTAGTGTCGGCCGGCAACGGCACCGTGTTTTTCACCGCCGACGACGGCACCGGCCGGGCGCTGTACAAAAGCGACGGCACGGCGACCGGGACGGTCAAAGTTCCTGGTGTGCCGGCCGGGACGACCACCGACCCCGCCGTGTCCGTCGCCTACAACGGCTCGCTCTACTTCGCCACCTGGTACGGGACGCGCTCGGAGTTCGCCCGCACTGACGGCGGCGCGCCGGTGCTGCTTTACACCGGCACGGGCGTCATTGGCAACTCCCCGTCGGTGCAGAACGGCCGCGTCACGTTCAGCGAGTTGGCCACGGCATGGCCCTACGAATCGACGCTGCTGTCCACCGACGGCACGCCGTCCGGCACAAAGGTCGTCGTGCCCGCCCGCACCATCACCGAGGGGGGCGAGATCGGTCCCTCGGGCACGCCGCTCTACCCTGTGGCCGAACTCGCCCCCGGCCGCTGGCTTTTGTTTGCGAATGTTACCGACACCGGCGGAACCCAGCTCTGGGGCCAGGACGGCGCGGCCGCGCCCAAACTCCTCAAGGCGACGAGAGGGAATGGTTACGGCGGCGCCACGCCGGTGCTCAAGGGCGGGGTCGCACTGTTCGAGGTTGCTGGGGACGACGGCAGCTACGAGTGGTGGCGCACCGACGGCACCCCGGCGGGCACCGCCAAAGTCCCCAGTGGCATCGTCAACGGCTCCTCGCTTGTCGGCAGTCCCGGCCCTGCCTTCGCCGGCCGCGCACTCACCTACGCCAACCGCCCCGGCGACACCTACCGCCAGGTGCTGACCGACGGCACTCCGGCCGGCACCACGCCGGTCACGAACCCCGACGGCCAGTGGTCCGCCGGCTACCTGGTCGGCAAGCTTTCGCCGAGCGCGGCCTACCCCGACGGCCTGCTGCTTTTCGCCGAGGGGACCGCCGCGAACCGGAAGCTGTTCCTCACCGACGGCGCGAAGGCCGCACGCTGGATCGACGCCGCCGGGGTGCCCGACGAGGCGCTGAACGCCCTGACCGCCGCGAGCAACCCCTACCGCAGTCCCAACGTGCCCAGCGGCGCCGAACTCCAGGGGAGCGTCTACTTCGCCGGCCCCCGCCAGGGCGACAACCGCCCCGAGCCGTGGAAGTTCGACCTCGCCTCCGCCGCCGTCACCCCGCCGGGGCGACCCGTCACCGCGACCGTCACGCTCAACGGCGGCGACACGCAGCGCTCGACCGTGACCAAAATCACCGTGGCGTTTGATCGAGCGATGCTGCTAAGCCCCGGCGCGTTCGAGTTGCGCAACACGCTCACCGGCAAGCTCGTGCCGCTGACGATGACCAGCCCGCGCGTCGGCGGCGCCACGGTCCTCGACTTCGCGTTCGACGGCCTCCCCGGCGGACTCGCCGACGGCACCTACACCTTCACCATCCGCGCCGCCAAGGTGAGCGCCATCGGCGGCGGCACCCTCGCCGCCGACAGTGTGAGGAC
This sequence comes from uncultured Fimbriiglobus sp., assembly GCA_964245865.1. GTDB lineage: Bacteria > Planctomycetota > Planctomycetia > Gemmatales > Gemmataceae > Fimbriiglobus. The sequence goes on from CAXTPM010000647.1 coordinate 1,572, forward strand.
CGTCACTCGGCTCTTCGGTGACCTCGATGGCGACGGCCGCTACGACC
>CAXTPM010000647.1:1628-3214 GCA_964245865.1 uncultured Fimbriiglobus sp.
GCGCCTTGGGGCACGGCGCGGCGATGCCAAGTACCTGGCCGCGTTCGATGTCGATGGCGACGGCACGATTGGGGCGGCGGACGAACTGGCAGTGGTGCGGAACTGGTCGAAGCAGTCGGGGGACGGTGGTCAGGGAAGGCAAGCAAAAGCCGAGTCGTTAGCGTGTCTTCCCTGACCACCGACTACCGTTCACTGTCCACTACCTCCCCGCTTCCAGCGTCACCCACACCTTCGAGAGCAGCGGCGGAATCAGTGCCGTGTTGGCCGCGAACGCGAGTTCGGCGTTGTCGGCACTCACCTTCACCGGCAGGTCGAGCATCGACCCTGGGAAGTTCGAGATGCCGATCACGTCGCCCCCGTTCGCGGCGTAGTACGGCGGCTTCTTGGGGTCGTCGAGGTTCTCGACCAGTCGGCTCCCGCCGAACACCCAGCCCTCGGCCATCGGCTTCTTCGCCTTGAGGTCCGTCACCCAGTCTTGCGCGGGGTGGGTGTGCAACTGCCCCGCGCGGCGGTAGTGCACGCCGACTTTGATGGGGCTGCCGCTGGCCGGCGCGTAGCTCTCCTCGCCGGTCTTGGGGTCCAGGAACTGCACCGGCTTGCCCGGCTTGCCGCCCGCGACGATCAGCGCGGCGTGGATCAGTTGGGCATCGACGGGGGTACGCAGGATCGCCTCGTGCTCCTTGGTGCGGTTGCGGCACAGGAATACCTCCAACTGCCCCTCGCGCAGACACACCTCGGCCTGGAGTAGCACGCGGATCGCCTCGGGCTTGCCGCCGGGCTTGGTCGCGGGTCGCAGTTCGAGGAGCAAGTCGCCGGCGGGGCTGAGCGGCTTGTGCTCGTTCGCCGGCGCGAGCTTCGGCGCGGGCGGCAGCGGCTCGATCGCCTTGCGAATCGCCTCGGGCACCTCAGGGTCGTCGGGGGAACTCGTCGGCGACTCGACGGGAGTCGGGGCGGGGGAGGGCGGCTGGGCGTCGGCGCCGCAGCCGGTCAGGATGAGTAGGGCAAGGAGCGCGGGACGCATGGCGGGAACCCCAGTGGTGGGGGGATTGTACCACAACGAGCGACCGCGAACGCCCGCCGTCCGTGACGGCGCGGGGTCTTCAGCTCTTGGAAGACTCCGCGCCGTCACGGCCGGCGGGCGTTCGGGGCTAATGTTCTCGATTCCGACTCTGACTACCCGACGTAAACCCCATCGGTCGCGGCTCCGCCGAACGGGTCGAGTGTCAACCGCACCGAGCCGCCGTTCAGCGCCGTCACGGCCCCGCCTAGGCCGGCGCCGGTCACCACGTCTTGCTTGCCGTCGCCGTCGAAGTCCTTCACCGCGACGCGCACGCCGCCGCGCTGGTTGGGGTCGCCGACGAAGGTGTTGAGCACGGGGGCTGCCAGCGCGGCGTTCGGCCCGGCGGTGGCGAGGGTGCGGCCGCTGAGGGCCATCACCCGAGGACCGCCGCCGGGGCCGGCGCCGATGACCAGTTCGCCCGCGCCGTCGCCGTCGAGGTCGCCGATACTCAGGTAGACGCCGTTGCGGAGGTTGGGGTCGAAGGCGAAGAAGTCGGCGGCGAGGTGGGTCCGCGACTGGCTCGTGG
>CAXTPM010000648.1:0-3211 GCA_964245865.1 uncultured Fimbriiglobus sp.
CCAATCAGGTCGCGGTCGGCGGCGACGAAGCCGCCCCGCCCGACCCCGGCGACGGGGAGGCCCCCACTGCGGCCGAAATCGGCGCGGCCCTCCTGGCCGAGACGCCCGAGGACATCGTGGCCGAGGCCGAGGAACTCTCGCGGCGCCCGGACCTGCTCGACCGCATCTTGGCGGACATCGCCCGGATCGGCGTCGCGGGCGAGCGGGTTCTGGCGCTCCTGATCTACCTCGTCGGGGTCTCGCGCCTGCTGCATAAGCCGCTGGCGGCGATCGTCCAGGGCACGTCGTCGTCGGGGAAGTCCTACGTGATCTCGCTGGTGGTCAAGCTGTTCCCACCCGAGGGCGTGATCCGGGCCGCGGCGATCACGCCCCAGGCGCTCTACTACATGAGGCCGGGGTCGCTCTCGCACCGGTTCGTCGTGGCCGGGGAGCGCTCGCGCTCCGAGGGCGACGACGCGGCCGACCGGACCCGCACGCTGCGGGAGATACTCTCGGAGGGCCAGCTCACCAAGCTGGTGACCGGCAAGGACGCCGAGGGCAACCCCACGACGCTGGAGATCCGCCAGCCGGGGCCCATCGCGTTCGTCGAATCGACGACGCTGGAAAACATCTTCGAAGAGGACGCCAACCGCTGCTGGATGCTCCAGACCGACGAGCGCGTGGAGCAGACCCGCGCGGTCCTCGGGGCCGCAGCCGCCGGGCTCTCGGGCCGCGCCCGCGCCGACACCGGCCGGATTATTGAGGTTCACCACGCCATGCAGCGCGCCATTCCCAACATCGACGTGGTGATCCCGTTCGCGGGTCGGGTCGCCGAGTTGTTCAACGCCGACCGCGTCGAGACCCGCCGCACGTACAACCACCTGATGGGGCTGGTCAAGGCCGTGGCGCTCCTGCACCACAACCAGCGCGAGCGCGACGGCGAGGACCGGATCGTCGCCCGGCGGGAAGACTACGAGGCGGCGTACGAGTTGGCCGGCGAGGCGCTCGGCCGGGCCTCGGGCGAGTTGCCGGCGCACGTCGAGCGGTTCTGGGATAAAGCGCGAAAGCGGGTCGAGGGCATGCTCGAATGGAAAACGAGCGATGTCATGCTCGGTTCAGGTCTGAACCGGGCTACGGGCTACCGCTACTTAATCATCCTGTCGGAGGCGGGCATTATCGAACAAGTCACTCCCCCGAAGGGGAGGGTGCCCGCAGTCTGGAAAACGACGCCCCGGCCGAACGGGTCGGGCGGCCGGTTCGGCCGGACCCGCCCCGAATCCATTGCCCCCCACCCGGACGACGTGTTCAAGCCGGAGTCTGGCGACGCCGAGTCGCAGGTCGCGTGAGACGCAGCGTGCGACAAGCCCGCCGCCTGATCGTCGAGAAATCAGCGTGAAGTGCCCCCCGTGTCGCACAGTCGCACGGGGGGTACGCCCCGCAACAAGTGAGCAGCCCAGGCGCCCTCTTGTTTTTAGCCCGCCGGCCCCCGGTGAGACTGTGCGACGCGACGCCCTTCCCCCGCAGCGGTAAGGCTTTAGCGCCTCTCACCGGCCGTGCGAAACTCCTGAGTCTCGCGGCGACACCGGTGCCAACGCCGGCGCCTGGGGCGGCACGCGACTCGATTCGCCGCAGGCGACCGCCCCCGCCGATACGACCTACCGCCAGCCCGTGGGCGGCAAGCTCGTGATCCGGGGGGGTGCTCTTCGGCGGCTTCCGCCGGAGCCTGCACCCGGTGGCGAAGTTCCAGTCCGACCCCGAGCGGGTGTTCACGGTGACCCTCGACACCGATCCAGCCGTACTCAAGTGGGTCCGGCCCAGTAATATTACTCCGTTAACTATGGCGGTTTGCCTTTGACGAGTTCGGGGGCGGCCTGTCCACACGCCGGGCAGCGGGCGCACCAGCAGGCCAGCAGCGACTGGAGCTCCTCCCGCACTCTCGGGAGCGTCGGCCGGTCGCCACTTTTTGGGGGCGGCGACGCCGCACGTCCTGGAGGAAGGCGTAGGCCATCAGCGCCAGCACGACGTGGTGATTCCAGCCCCGGTAGGGCCGGCCCTCGAAGCGGTCCAGGCCCAACTCGTCCTTCAGCTCGCGATAGCTGTGTTCCACCCACCAGCGGCTCTTGGCCGTCCCCGCCAGCCGCTTCAGGCTCGCCCCCGCCGGCAGGTTGCCGAAGGAGTACTTCGCCGGCTGGGCCGCGCCCACCGGCCACTCGACGAGCAACCAGCAGGCGGCGAGTGGCACCTTCCCGGCCGACAGCTTATGCGCCGGCCGGACCCGCCGGGCGGCGAACCGGCCGGTCATCTTCCCCTTCGACCCCTCCCGCCACGTCACCGACCGGAAGGCCCCCGCACGCCCGAGGGCCCACTCCTTGACGGCCGGGGAGGTCGCCCCCACTCGCACGCCCGCCGGCCGGGTCGGCGGCCGGCCGCGGCCGGGCGGCGGGGGGATCGGCCCGAGGTCGGCGTCCGCGGCGATCACCTTGAGCGTGGAGTCGATGCCGGCGCAGTACGCCCGGCCGTCCGCCGCCAGTCCCTCCCGGAATGCGGTCGCCGTGCCGAACAGGCTGTCGGCCAGCACGACCCCGCCGAACCCGTTGGCCACCGCCCGCCGGACCATCGCCAGGGCCACCTGCCACTTCGGCTGGTACCCGACCGCGTCGGGGACACCGGCCTCCGTCGAGCGTTCCCGATCGTCCGCCCACGCCCCCGGCAGGTACAGCCGGGCGTCAGGGGCGACGACGCGGGCCGCCGCGGCGAACTGGAGGGTCACCGCGACCTGGCAACTGGCCACCTTGCCGAGCGTCCCGGTGTACTGCCGGGCCACCCCGACGGAGTGCCCGCCCTGCTTGGGGAGCCCGGTGTCGTCGATGATCAGGAACCCGTCCGTGCCGAACCGGCCGCCGATCCAGGCGTGGAGGTCGTCGAGCACCTCCTGCTCGTCCCACGGGCTCTGGTTGAGGAACTGCCGGAGGGCCTGCTCGTAGTCCCCGTCCCCCTGCCCGATCACCTTGAGCCGGGCGGCCATCGGCTCGGCGCTCTTGCGGTGGCCGTCGAGGAGGATCCCACGGAGGTAGGCGTCGCACCAGTGCCGCCGCCGCGGGCGCCCGAGTGAGCCGGCCACCTCGTCGAGGAACGCGGTCAAGTCGTTCCGCAGCTTCGTAAGCTCCCGTCCGTCCATGAGCTGATCTTGCCGAGGAACGACGGGGCGGCAAGATCGCGTAACGGAGTAATA
>CAXTPM010000649.1:0-3185 GCA_964245865.1 uncultured Fimbriiglobus sp.
CCGGTGCGAGTACGCCGAGCCGGCAACTAATAAATAGGATGCGTATGACGCACCCGCCCCCCAAGGGCTGCGGCTCGCAACCGGGGTCGGCGCACAAGTGATATTGCGTGCATTGTCCCTGCGGCCGGCGGTCCGGCGACCCGTGGAGACGCGCGTGAAGACCAAGAAACTCAACCTCACCCCCGCCCTGACGATGGCCCTGTGGGCGGTGTGGGACTGCGCCCGGAGCGGGAAGCAGTCCGGGGATGAGGACGGGGAAGACGGCCGCGGCCCACTCGTAACACTCACGGCCCTCACGAAGCGGTACGAGTCGAAGTTCGACGCCGAGTTGCACCCAGCAGAACTCGAAGCACACGCCGACAAGCGCGTCCTCGAACGCGACATCGAATCGGGCGAGGGGTACTACCGGCTCGCCCGATTCGATGTCGCCAAGGCTGCCTTCGAGGCGGTCGAGAAGGCGTTCTAGCGGTCCACTCAATTCATCGGCCCCCGAGCCGTAAGCGGCGGGTCGCCCAGCCGCCACAGCGTCTCGACCGCCACTCCGATGCCCAGTTCCGCAGTGTCTTCCACCGCCTCATTGGGCAGGCCGACCTCCACCACCGACGGGCTGGTGTAGACCACGTGCCCGGCCAGCGCGCCCGCCACCGTCAGAGTCGAGACGAACGCGTTGCCGAACCGCGAGTTGGCGCGCAGCGCCGCCCCGCCGCGGAAGCGCACCCGCCGGCCCCGGCCGTCCGGGAACTCGACCGAGGCGCCGACCTCGAACCGCTGCCGCCGGCCCAGCAGACCGCGCGGCACGCGCGCCACCCCGAACGCCGCCGGCCCGCACTCGATTCCCACGGCGACCGGCTCGATACCGGCCCGAGGAGGAAGCCACGGGCCGACCCGCGCCGCGAGGTAGTCAGGCGCCTCGTCGCGCCGGAAGTGGAGGGCGAGGAAGGCGGCTATGGCAATCACGCACAGGGGCGGGCCGGCGTACTTCAGGGCCGGCGTCACCCGCCCCGGCGCGTCCCCGATGCCGCCGCCCCACGCGGCGGCGGCCGGGGCGGCGAACAGGAGCACGACGACGCACAGAACTTTGGCCAACTCGCGCACTGATCGCCTCCGCCGCGTCGGCCCGCCCGCCGAACTCTCCAACAACCCGCCACCCTCCGCTGCCCAAGCCGCTCGCCGTGCTACGGGGCCGGGGCCGCGCGGCCGGCGGGACTACTTCGCGACCCAGTGTCGTGGCATGGAAGTCCATTCACCGGCCGAGTCGGGCGCGGGATACGCCCAACGCTGTCCTTCGTGCCACCCGCGTTCGGCAGCCGCGGCCCAGCAACTCGTTACGCGGCCGGACGCGCGAACGCCCCGGCATCCCGGCCGACGCCGAGCCTGGACGCATCTCCCATTGCTGGGTCGGGGAATTGGGGGAACTTTGCGGCCGCGAACCCCCGGCGAGCAGCGGGGCGCCGACCCCCGAACCTGTTGGGCCGCGGAACCCTCGCAGTCACTTTTTCGCCGCCGGCTCCTCCGGCATCGCGGCGGGGGCGACGACCGTGCCGTCGGGTAACTCCTCCACGAGGTTGACCGCCACGCGCTCGCCGCCGGCCAGGCCGCTGACGATCTCGGCCCGGTCCCCGAGGTCGCGGCCGACCTCGACTTTGCGGTAGCTCACCTTGTCGCCCTCGCCCACCAGCGCCACGACCGTGCCGTCGTTGCGGGTGATGAGGCACCCCCCAGGGACGATCACCGGCGGCCTGTCGCGGTGGGTCACGAACTTCACCTGCACATAAGCGCCGGGCAGGAGCTTGCCGTCGGGGTTCGGCACGCGCACCTCGGTGGTGAGGGTGCGCGCGGCCGGGTCGAGCGCGTTGGCGGTGCGCGTGACCGTGCCGGCGAACGCCCGGCCGGGGTACTCGCGCGCCCGGACCTCGCCCGCCTGGCCGACCTTGATGAACGGCGTGTAGTTCTGCGGCACGTTGACGAACACCCGCAGCGGGTCGGTGCGCGCCACCCGGAACATCTCGCGCGTCCCCGCCGCGGCACTCGTCGCGCTGGCGGTGGTCGGACTCGGCCCGGTGGTCTGGCCGGCGGTGATGAGCGAACCCGTGTCGATGTTGCGCGCCGTCACGCGCCCGGCGAAGGGCGCCTTGACCCTCTGGAACGACTGCAGGTCTTCGAGCCGCCTGACGTTGGCCTGCGCGGCGGAGACGTTCGCCTCGGCGACCTGCACGTTGGCCTCGCCCGCCACCACGGTCGCGTCGGCGGTCTTCGAGTTCCCCTCGAACTGGTCGAACTCCTGCTTCGAGAGCGAGGCGTTCAGGGACTTGGCGCGGGTGTAGTTGGCCGTCGCCACGGCCTGGTCGGCGACGTTGCGCACCAGGGTCGCCTTGGCCTGCGCCAGCGACGCCTTCGCCTGCAAGAGCGAGGCGCGGTTCTGGTCGAGTTCGCGGTCCACCTCCGGCGTGGCGATCTGCGCTAAGAGTTGGTCCTTCTCGACCCGGTCTCCCAGATCGACGAGCCACTTCTCCACGTAACCGTTGGTGCGGGCGAGGATTTGCGTCTCCTCATCGGCGCGGGCGTTCCCAGGCAGCACGACATCCACGTCGGCCGGGGCGGTCTTGGCGACCACGACGTTCACCGGCATCGGGCCGTCGGGCTTGGCGTCCGCTTTCACCTCGCGTTTGTCGCTGAGGCGCGGCAGCAGCCCCGCGGCGAACAGCCCGGCGCCGATGGCGACGACGACGATGAGGACGAGGAGTGGCTTCCGGCCGAAGCCCGCCGGCTTCGGCTGGGGCGGCGCGGGCTTGAGTTCGACCGGCGCGTCGTCGCGCGGCGGCTGGCCGTCGGCGCCGGCGCGGTCCTGGGGCGGGGTGACGCGACTCACGACTGGACTCCTTGCTTGCGATCCGCCCCCGCCCCGTTGCGCCCGTCGTGCCCCTCGGCGTGGCCGTTCTGGTGTTGCTCGTCGGGCTTCTGGTCCCCCGGCTTCTGCTCGCCCGGCGCCGGCTCGTCGCCGAGGTCGGGGTCGTGCCGCTTCGCGGGCGTGGTCTTGCGCAGCACCGTGTAGATCGACGGCACCAGGAACAGAGTGGCGAGCGTGGCGACGATTAGCCCGCCGATGACCGCCCGGCCCAGGGGCGCGTTCTGCTCGCCGCCCTCGCTCAGCCCGAGCGACATCGGCAGCATCCCGATGATCATGG
>CAXTPM010000650.1:0-3181 GCA_964245865.1 uncultured Fimbriiglobus sp.
CGCGGCGCGGGAGTGGGCCGGGCGCGGCGGCGCGAGCGCGAGAAGTAGGCAGAAGGGGGCGAGTTTTGCTGCGGTGGTCATAACGGCGTCTCCGGGTCGGGGATGAGGGGGGCGGGGCGATTCGAGCGCGAGGGCGACTCGGCAGAATCGGCGCCGGCGCAGACCCGCGGGCCACCAATCGGGCGCCCCACGGCCCCGCAGGCACGCCGCGCGGCCGTCCGCGTCGCCCCGGCTTCTCTCGTCGCACTACTAAGCGTGGAGGCCGGACACCCCCCGTGGTACAATCCCACGGCCATCGCCGCGTCCGCCGACCCGGTCGTGCGCGCACTGTTGGACCGCTCCGTCCGCCGGCTGCACCAGTTGTGCGCCACGCTCCTCCACCGCAGCTACCCGCGCCTGACCCGCCCGCCGCTCAACCTGCAGGCCGACGAGATGCTCAGCGCCGTGGTCGAGCGCTTGCTGAAGGCGCTGCGCGAGGCGCGCCCGGCGACGGTGCGCCAGTTCTTCGCGCTGGCCGGGCAGCACATGCGCTGGGAGTTAAACGACCTGGCCCGCCGCTTAGGCGAGCAGCCGCGCGCCGTCGAGGCGCTCGAGGGGCTGCTGCCCGCCCCGGCCGACAGCGGCTCCGGGCTGACCCCCGACGGGCGGCGCATGATCGAGGCGATCGACGCCCTGCCGGACGACGAGCGCGAGGCGTTCGACCTGGTGCGCATCCAGGGGATGACGCAGCCGGAAGCAGCCGAGGTGCTCGGCGTCGCGGCCAAGACGGTCCAGCGGCGGCTGGACCGCGGCCTGCGGCTCTTGACCGAGCGCCTCGGCGACCTCCGGCCGGACCACTCGTGAAACGGAGACCGTGATGGCCGACGACCCGCGCGTGCAGCAGTTGCTCGACGAGTTACTCGACTCGGGCGCCACCCCGGAGGCGGTCTGCTCGTCGTGCGCCGAGCTGCTCCCCGTAGTCCGCGCCCGCTGGCACCAGGTGTGCCGTGCGCGGGCCGAACTCGACGCCCTGTTCCCGCCAGCCGATGGGCCGGGCGCGCGCCTCCCGGCCGAGCCGCAGCAGCACGCGCCCCTGCCCGCGGTGCCGGGGTACGAGGTGGAGGCGGTGCTCGGCTGCGGCGGCATGGGGGTCGTGTTCCGCGCCCGGCACCTGCGCCTCGACCGCGTGGTGGCGCTGAAGATGGCCCTGGCCGGCGCCTACGCGGGGGCGCCCGAGCGGGAGCGCTTCCGGCGCGAGGCGCAGGCCGTCGCGGCGCTGCGGCACCCGAACGTCGTGCAGGTGTACGATGTCGGCGACGCCGACGGCCGGCCGTACTTCACGATGGAGTACGTCGAGGGCGGGAGCCTCGACGCCAAACTGGCCGGCACGCCGTTGCCGGCGCGGGAGGGCGCCGCGCTCGCGGCGACCCTGGCCGGGGCGGTCGAGGCGGCGCACCGGGCGGGAATCGTCCACCGCGACCTCAAGCCCGCCAACGTGCTGCTCGCCGCCGACGGCACCCCCAAGGTGAGTGACTTCGGCCTGGCCCGGCGGCTGGGCGGCGAGGCCGGGCTGACCCGCACCGGCGCCGCCGTCGGCACGCCGAGCTACATGGCCCCCGAGCAGGCCCGCGGCGCGGCCGGCGCGGCCGGGCCTGCCGCCGACGTGTACTCGCTCGGGGCGATCCTGTACGAACTCCTGACCGGGCGCCCGCCGTTCCGCGCCGAGACGGCGGCGGAGACGGTGCACCAGCTCCTCACGCAAGACCCGGTCCCCCCGTCCCGGCTGAACGCGCGGGTGCCGCGCGACCTAGAAACCGTCTGCCTGAAGTGCTTGCGCAAGGAGCCGCACCTCCGGTACGCCACGGCCGGCGCGCTGGCCGACGACCTGGGCCGCTTCCTCCGGGGCGAGGGGATCGCCGCCCGGCCCGAGGGCACCGCCGCGCGGCTGGTCCGGCGCGTCCGCCGCCGCCCCGTGCTGTCGGCGTCCGTCGCGCTCGCCACGCTCTCCACGCTCGCACTCCTCGGCGGCGGGGCGTGGACGCTCTCCGAGCGGTCTGCGATCAAGCGGGCGACCGACGCCGACCTCGCCGCCGTCGAGCGGGCCGCGGACGAAGACTTGGCGGAGATGGACGCCGCCCTCCAGAAGTCGGCCTGGCCCGAGGCCCGCACCGCGCTGGAGCGGGCGAAGGGTCGGCTGGGCCGGGGACGCTCGGCCGGGCGGTGCCGCCGCCTGGACCAAGGCGCCCGCGACCTCAAAATGGTGGCGGCGCTGGAGGAAATCCGCCTCCGCCTGGCGGACGCGCCGTCCAGCCCGGTCCCCCTCTCGCCGGAGCAGTTGTACGCGGGGGCGTTCCGCGACTACGGGATCGATCTACTAGCGGCGGAGCCGGGCGCGGCGGCAGTCGAGGTCGGCGACTCGGCCATCCGCGAGACGCTGCTCGCTTTCCTGCACGACTGGCTGTACTGGGTGTCGGACGCGAACCGCCCCCAGGTGCAGGGCGTGGTGGACCGGGCCGACGGGGACGAGTGGCGGCGCGGGTACCGCGAGGCGATCGCGGCCAAGGACCGAGACCCCCGAAGAATGCTGGCACTGGCGGCGGCACCGGAGGTAGCGGAGCAGCCGTCGGTGGTGCTGTCCGGGCTGTGCGGCTCGCTGCTCATCCACGCCCACCGCGCGGAGGCGCTGGCGGTGCTGGGCGGCGCCCTACGGCGGCACCCAGGGGACTTCTGGCTCCACTACCTGCTCGGGCACTTCTGGGAACGCGAGCGCCCGCAGTGGGCGGCGGGCCACTTCCGCGCGGCGGTCGCCGTCCGGCCGGGTAGCGACCACGCGCACGCGCGCCTGGGCCGCGCCCTCCTCGCCTCGGGCGACGCGGACGGCGCCCTCGCCGCGTTCCGAGCGGCCGTCGCCCTGAACCCGACCGTCCACGTTCTCAAGGCGGACCTGGCCAAGCTGCTCGCCCCCAGGGGTGGCTTGGAAGAAGTCCGCGCCGCCTGGGAACGACTGCTGGCGGCGAACCCGCCCGACCCGCAGGCCGGGTACGGCTACGCGCAGTTGTGCCTGTTCCTCGGCAACCAGGAGGCGTACCGACAAGCCCGCGCGGCCCTGCTCGACCCCGGCGCGGCCCCGCCGGCCGATTGGGCCGCAGCCGAGCGCTCGTGCCTGGCCTGCCTGCTCCTGCCCACCTCGGGGGAGGAGTTG
>CAXTPM010000651.1:0-3165 GCA_964245865.1 uncultured Fimbriiglobus sp.
TGGCCCTCCCCCTCAGAGGGGGGAGGGAATCAGCGAAGAGGGCTCCCAGTGATTAGCGGCGCGGCAGCGGCGCGGCCGGCACGCTCACCGGCGGCACCGGCACCACGCTCGGCGGCAGCGGCGCGGGCGCCTCGCCCGCCGGCACACTCAGCCCGGCGGGCAGCACCCCGGCGCCGGGTTGCGGCACGCCGACGTTCGGCTGGGCCACGGGCGGCGCGGGCATCGCCGGCGGCGGCAGGGTCACGCCCTCCGGCGGCACGATGATCGTGGCAAGGCTGCGGTCGGGCAGCCCCTCGCCGCGGGCGTCCACCGGGTTGGTCATCTCGACCCGCACCGTGAACGACTTCGCGTCGGCCGAGCTGATCGCCACGACCTCGCCGATGTTGCGGTTACTGCCCTCGGTGCCGGTCTGGGTCCAGAAGTAGACCCCGCCGTCGGCGGTCCCGACCGCGACGAAGCGGTTGGCGGGGTCGGGGCTGAACGCCGCGCTCGTGACTGCCGAGTTGCGCGGCGTGACGAGGCGCTGGCGCTCCGAGGCCCGCCCGCCGGCCGTCGGCGCCTCCCAGATCGTCAGTTCGCCGCGCTGGTCGTTCTCCCCGCCCACAGTCAGGATCGTCTGGTCGTCGGGGGAGTAGATCGCCAGCCCCGTGAAACGCGCAGCGCCCGAGGGGTTCTGCACGGTGCCGACCGTGCGCGAGTCGCCGAGGCTCACCACGTCCAGGCGCGCCGCGTCTTTGTCGAAGAGCATCTTCGAGCCGTCGGTGCTGACGCCCAGCACGTCCACCGACGCGCCGCGGTGGTCGAGTACGGGGCCGCTCTGCCCGGCCTTCTGGCCCAACTTGTACACGCGCGCCGACTTGTCCTTAGCGGCCGTGACGAGCGTCCCTTGGGGGGTGAAGCGCACCATCGTGATCGCGTCGCGGTGGTCGCGCGGCAGGGTGTACAGCTTGGCCTTCTCCGCGACGTTCCAGACGAACACCTCGCGGCCACTCGCACTGGCCAAGTACCTGCCGTCGGGGCTGAAGCTGAGGCTCACCACCGCGCCGGGGTGCGTCTCGGCGAACGTGGTCACGGGTTCGCTCGGCAGTTTGTCGGCATTCGAGATGTCCCAGACGCGCACGGTGCCGTCGTCCGAGCCGGTGGCGACGAGTTGCGTCTTCGACGCGGCGCCCGTGGCGGCGACCGAGCGCACCCCGACCCGCGCGGGGTGCGGCAGCGGGTGGACCGACTTAGTGCGCGTCACGTCCCACACATACGCCAGCGAATCCAAGCCGCCGGAGACGATCATCGGCCGGCCGGCGTGCCCACTCACCGCGACCGAGGTGACTTCCTGGCGGTGGTAGTTGGTCAGCGGGCTGGGGCCGACGGGGCGCACGGGTTCCACGGCCACGCGCATGCCGCGCTTGATGCGGCTGGCGTAAGCCGCATCGACCTTGCCCTCGACGCGCACGCGGTCGGTGGTCTGAATCTCCATGACCGTCTCGCCGGCCTTGGCGAACTCTTGCGGCTGCTTGAGGATGCGGAACACCCGGCCGTTGATCCTGCTGCGGAGCCAGTACTTGGTGAGCTGCGCCTCGGCCGTGCGGTACTCGCCGGTGGCCTTGGCCAGTTCGCGCTGGCTGGAGATGCGGTTCTCGACGTAGCGCGCCAGCAGCGACTCTTGCTGCAGGATTTCCGACTCGCTCAGGGAGCGGGTGCTGCGCATCTTGTCGAGGAGTTGCTGCTGCTTGTCCTCGGCGGTACGCGAGGCGATAATTCCCTCGTTGCTCACCTTGATGATGGTCGCCTGAGAGTCGCGCTGCACGGTGACGAGTTGCTCGTCGAGTCGGCCGAGCATCTGGTCCACGCGGACGGTGTCGCCCTCCCGCAATCGGCGGTAGGCCTGCCGGGCGTTGTCGGTGCCGCGGTCGCGGGGGTGGTAGATGATGTCCGGGTCGTTGGGGTTGGCCTTGTCCACGGGCGTGGCGATCAGTTCGACCACCGCATCGACCTGAGCGGGAATCTGCAGGCGCACGTCGTAGAGCACCGTCGCGTTGGCAATGACGACCGGCTCGCCCTGCACCGTGGCGGGCGGGGTCGGCGGCATCGGCGCGGCCGCGTAGAGCGGCGGGCCGAGGTCCACGGGGGCGGCGAGCGAGCCGCCGTCGGTGGTGGCGGTGCTAGTCGGCGTAGTGGCCGACTGGTTGCACGCGCTTAGGGGCAGGGTGGCGCCACCGGCGAGCAGCGCGGCGGTCAGGATGCGGGCCTTGCGGGTCATCAACGAACTCCAGAGATCCCAGGAATGTGGGGCGCAACGGGTCGCTCGCCCAGAATGCGGACGGGCCGCTTTTCGTCGGGGGCACGTCCCGGCGGGGAGCAACCAAGGTTTGCCGGCCGGCCCGCCGGGTGGTCCCGGTGCCGAACTCGGCGGCCACTTCTCGTCTTGTCCCCTCCCCCCTCCGAGGGGGAGGGCTAGGGTGGGGGGGACTCGCCGTCGCCAACAATGCTCGAACTCAGTTCAAGCCCTCTTCTACTTTTGCCTGGCCCCCCCACCCTAGCCCTCCCCCTCGGAGGGGGGAGGGGACAGGAGTGAAGGCGCCGGCTGGCTAGAAGACAAAGACGACCTTCTCGTAGAACCACTCCCACACGCCGTGGAAGAGGCTGTACCCGAGGGCGTGGCTGCCGCAGCGGATGCGGGTGCGGGCCTCCACGCCGGCCACGCGCAGCTCGCGGGGAATCTGGCCGTCGGGGCCGAACTCCTCCAGGTTCACGCGCACGAACGCGAGCATGATCGGCTCTTGCTCGTTGTGGTTGTCGCGGTTGGGCACCGCCTCGCCGCCGAGGTCGGAGTAGTACAGCCGGCCGGGGAAACTGCGGTCGGTCTGGCTCCCGAGGAGCACATCGACGGGGAGGTACTTCTCGTTGCGCTTCGCGTCGAACTGGCAGAGCCTCGCGTCGGTGAAGCTGCGCGCGACGTGGCCGATGATGCGCTGCGGCAGTTTGAGTTCGACGCGCCACTCGCCGTCGATCGCCCCGAGTCGCATCAGCGGCTCGTTCTGGCGGACGGTGCGGTTCATCAACTCGCTGCGCTTGTCGTCGGAAATTACCTGCCACTCGCCCGGCACGCCGGCGTCGAGGGGCGGGGCGGTGAGAATGAACGAACCTTGCGTGGCGCCCAGGGTGTAT
>CAXTPM010000652.1:0-3158 GCA_964245865.1 uncultured Fimbriiglobus sp.
CGAGAGGGTGCGGCCGTTAAGGGCTAGCACCCGAGGGCCGCCGCCGGGGCCGCCGCCGACCACCAAGTCCGCGAATCCGTCGCCGTTGAGGTCGCCCGCCGCGACGTAGACTCCGTTTCGGAGGGTGTCCTCGAAGACGAAGAAGTCGCTCACCAGGTGCGTCGGCTGGGCGGCAAAGGCGGTGCGGCCGTCGTAGATCGCCACGCGCGGCCCGCCGCCGAACCCGGCCGCGACGACGAGGTCTGGCCGGCCGTCGCCGTTGATGTCGCCTACTGCGGCGCGGGCGCCGCCCCGGAAGGCCGGGTCGTCGATGCCGAAGAACCGTGTGACCGAGGCGCCGTCGCCCAGCCCGGCGGCGAGCCTGGCGCCGGAGTAGACGACCGTCACCGGGCCGCCGCCGCGGTCGGGGGTCACCACCACGTCGGCCTTGCCGTCGCCGTCGAGGTCGCCCGCCGCGACGAACACGCCGCCGGTGAAGCTCGGCTCGAACGCGAAGAAGTCGGCGAAGACCTGCTGCGTGGCGCCGTCGATCACCACCACGCGGGGGCCGCCGCCGGGGCCGGCCCCCACCACGAGGTCGGCCACGCCGTCGCCGGTCACGTCGGCGACGGCCACGCGCGTGCCGCCGGGGAAGCCCGCGAGCGGGTCGGCGGCGAACGAGGCCGAGCCGGTTGCCCCGAACCCGGCGACCCCGCCGGCGCCGCCCGACCCGGCCGCGAACGCCAGCGGCACGGCCGGCGGAGTGACAGGAGGCGTCACGGGAGGCGTAACAGGCGGAGTGACCGGGGGCGTGACCGGCGGCACGACCACCGGCGGCACGACGACGGGGCTGTACGGCTGGCTGCTCAGCGTACCGGGGGCGCCGGCCACCAGCACGCCGCCGCCGGTCACCACCACCGGCTGGCTCAGCCCCCCGGCGCCGGCCTGGGTGCGCGTGACCAGGTTGCTGGCCGTGGTGGTTACCGCCGCGTTCGCCCCGAACACGAACAGGCCGTGGTTCTCGTCGCCGGCCGTGCCGCCCGCCGCGCGGACATCCAGCCCGCCGCTGGTGGCGTAAATGGAGCCGCCGAGGATGACCGCCACGCCGAGGTTCCCGCCGCCCGGCCCGGAGCCGCCGACGCCCGAGACCGTGAGCGCCGCATTTCGTGCGGCGGTGATTGCGCTGCCCGCGTCGGCGACGAGCACGCCGTCGTCCCCGGAGCCGCCGCCGCCGCCGAAGCCGGTGACGGTGGATGGGGTGGAGTCGCCGGGTTGATCGGCGAAGATGCGTCCCCCGGCCCCCCCGCCGCCGGCGACCCTGACCCCCACGTTGCCGCCGCCCGTCCCGGCGCCGGCGCGCCCCGTCACCGCCAGCGAGGTGGAGGTGATCAGTCCGCCGGTCTCGACCGAGACGCCGTCGTAGTTGCTACCGCCGCCGCTACCGCCGGTGCCCTCGACGGTGAGGGTGCCGACGGTGCCGAAGATTTGCCCCTGGGTGTTGACGCGCACGCCCACTGCAGAGGTACTGGCTCGACCCGACCCGCGTCCGATGACCGTGACGGGGCCGTTGAAGGAGCCGATCTGCGATTCTCGTTGTTGCACGTAGACCCCGTCGCCGCCGCTGCCGCTGCCGCCGCCAATTCCGACGATGGTGGTGGGGAGCTTCGAGGCTTGGGCGCCGATGTCCCCGCCCGTGACGACCTCGACGCCGATGTGGACGTTGCCCGCGCCGCCGCCGCCGGTGCCCGTCACGCTGACGGCGCCGTTTGTGGCGAAGATACGGGAGAGGCCCGCCGAACTCCCTTCGACCCGCACACCGGACATTTCGTCGCCGTTGGTGTTGCCGCCGAAGCCGGTGACGGTCACGCCCCCGGTCCCACTGCCGATGGCGCCGGCGTTGGTGACGTAGACGCCGATGTCCGCGAGACTGCTCGACCCGCCGCCCCCGCCCGCCGTCCCGGTGACGACTACCGGCCCGGTCGCCTTGTCGTACAAAACCGTGTCAGCGCCGATGTACGACTCGGTGACGTAGACGCCGTTGTTGTCCCCCGCGCCGCCGCTGCCCACCCCGCCGGTGCCGGTCACGGTGAGCGCGCCCGGCCCCTTAGTGGTGATCGCGCCGCCGAGCTTGGCCACGACGCCGAAGTTGCTGACGCTCTTGCCGCCCGACCCCGCGCCGCCACCGGTGCCGGTAACGGTGAGAGGGCCGAAAGAGGTGACGAGCGCGCCCGGCCCCTGCACGTCAACGCCGTAGTTGATGCTCCCCCCCGCCGCGCCGCCGGTGCCGCCGATCGTGACCGCCTGCCCCGCGCCGCCGGTGATGCCCGAGTTCGCCTCGACCAGCACACCCACGTTGAAGTCGCCGGTGCTGCCGCCGCCCCCGCCCCCGTTCACCGAGATGGGGCCGGCGTTGCTAGCGAGTTGCGAGCCGCCGCGCACGTCCACGCCGTGGCCCCGCCCCCCGGCCCCCGAGCCGCCCAGCCCCCCCACCGTGAGCGCCCCCGAGTTGGTGCTGACCTGCGCGCGGCTGTCGAACAGCACGCCGGCCTGGAACTGCGCGGTCGAGTCGCCCCCGCGCCCCCGGATCGTGACCGGCCCGGACTCGCTGCCGCGCACCGTCGCGCCGCTGACCGTCACCCCGACGAAGTTCCCGGCGGTTGGGGTCGATTGTAGGTTCGCGGCGAGGTCGATCGAGCCGGTCGTGGTCTGGACTGCGGCGCCCTGCACCACGAAAATGTTCCGCGCGGTCGAGGCGGCGACGCTGAACGCCCCGAAGTTGTTGGACCCGCTGAAGTTGATCGACCCGACGTTCCCCGCGACCGGCGAGCCGAGCCTCGCGGCCACGTTCATCTGATAGGGGCTGCCGCCGCCGGCGAAGAACAGCACCGCCGAGGGGGCGAACCCCGCCTGCCCGAGCGCCGCCTGGTCGTCGGTGAGGATCAAGTTCTGGAACACCGACGCCGGCACCGCCGCCGCGAGGTTGTTCGACCCGAGCACCACCGCCCCGGCCCCGGCACCAGTTCGGAAGGTCTGGTTGCTGGTGAGGTTCACCCCCGTTGACGTGGTGGTAGTAGTGACCTGCTCGCCGGCCCCCAGGGTGACGGTGAGGGTGCCGCCCGCGCCGGTGAGGAACGCCGGGGTGGCGCGGTCCTCCAGCGGCGTGAGTTCCAGCGTCGGCT
>CAXTPM010000653.1:0-3149 GCA_964245865.1 uncultured Fimbriiglobus sp.
TGTTCCTCACGACCGTCGGCCGGAACACCCGCTGGAACTGACCCGCCGGGCGAGTGGCGGGCCGTCGTCTGCCGCGGGCTGAGGGAGCCCACGCGCCACTTGCGCCCGCGCCGCGACCCTGCTACGGTTCGCCGCATGGACGAATCCGGCGTCGACCTCACTGCCATTTCCTTCCCGAGCGACGAGCTGACCGTCGGTGCCTTGCGCCGGCTGTACCCGGCCCGCCTCGACGCACCGCTCCCGACGTTCTTCGATTCCGAACCCCACTACAACTCCGCCGCCTACGTCCTCGGCAACCTGCTCGCCAAGGAGCGAACGCTGACGATGGACGCTTACAACCGCGTCGCCCAGCAAGGGTGGAAGGAGATCGCCCCGGAGTTCGGCCACCATGCGTTCCCCGCCGACCTGGAAGACTCCTACGTCGAACTCGGCCTGGCCACCGGGCTGAAGTCGGCCACCCAGCTCGTCAGGGGCATCGAGACGCAGGGGGCGGGGCAGGTGCGGCGGCGGTAGACGGCTCGTTCAGCCGCTGCTCGTAGATCTGGTAGGCTCGCTGCTTCGTGACGTTACTGTCCGGGATGCCGCCCGTCTCGGTCACGCCTTCCGCGAAGGCCTTCCGGGTCAGCTTGTGGAGTTCCCCTCGAATAGTGGACAGCGTTTAGCGGTGGGTTCGGTTGTGCGTCCGCTCGTACTCCTCTGGGGCGAGGTACCCCAGCGTCGAGTGCCGGCGGGCGCGGTTGTAGAACACTTCCAGGTACTCGAAGACGCTCGCCCTCGCCTGGTCGCGGGTGGCGTAGTCCTCGTGGTGGACCAGCTCTTTCTTCAGCGAGGCGAAGAACGACTCCGCCGGCGCGTTGTCCCGGCAGTTCCCCCGCCGGCTCATGCTGCACGCGATCCCTTCCTCCTCCAGCCGCCGCCGGTAGTGCTCGCTGGCGTACTGGCTCCCCCGGTCCGAGTGCGCCACCAGGCCCGCCGCCGGGCGGCGGCCCGCCAGCGCCATCTCGACGGCATCGACCACCAGGCGGCTGGTCATCGTCGCGGCCATCGACCAGCCCACCACCGGCCGGCTGAACAGGTCCACCACGACCGCGACGTACAGCCAGCCTTCGCGCGTCGGCACGTACGTCACGTCCGCCACCCACGACGCGTTCGGCTCCTCTGGGGCGAAGTCCCGGCCGAGGACGTTCTCGGCCACCGGGTGCGGGTGGTTGGAGTCCGTCGTCCGCCGGAACTTGCGCCTGGTTTTCGCGGCGATCCCGGCCTCGCGCATGACCTTCGCCACGAAGTTCACGCCGCACTCGTGCCCCCGGCCCACCAGTTCGGCGTGGACGCGTGGGCTGCCGTAGCGGCCCCTCAGCTCGGCGTGAATCTCCTTCACCTTTTTGGCCAGCCCCGCGCGCCGGACCCCGGCGGCGCTGGGCGTGCGGGAGAGCCGGGCGTAGAACCCCGAACGCGACACGCCCAGCGCGTGGCATAGTTGAGCCACCGGCCACTGGCCCCTGCGTTCCTCGATCCAGGCGAAGGTCAGTTCGTCTGGGCGGCGAAGAACGCCGCAGCTTTTTTTCTAGGCCGGCAATCCTGACTGGTTGATGGGTCGGTTGGCTATGCTGACCCCTCACCCGAGGGCGGTCTCGTGAAGACGGCGAAGCAGGCTCCCCCGACGATCGTCCGCGACCTGACCCCCGAGCGGACGGCCTGCCCGCACTGCGGCCGGCCGATGACCGCCGACTACGCCAGCCGCCGCACCGTCCACACCCTGGCCGGCGTCACCCGCCTGAACCTGACCGTCCGCCGCTGCCACAACCCGGCCTGCCCGGCCCGCAAGCGGCCGTACCGGCCCGAGGCCGAGGGGGCGGTCGCGCTGCCGCGGCACGAGTTCGGCCTCGATGTCGTCGCCCTCATCGGCCGACTCCGCTACGCCGAGCACCGGTTCGTCCCCGAGGTCCACGCCCACCTCGCCGGCCGCAGCCTGGCGATCTCCGAGCGGGCGGTCACCCACCTGCTCGACCGGTACGACAAGCTGCTCGCCGTAGTCCTCGCTGACGATCGGCGGCTCAAGGCCGTACTGGCCGAGCGGGGCCGCGTCGTGCTGGCAATCGACGGCCTGCAGCCGGATGTCGGGCACGAGGTGCTCTGGGTCCTCCGCGACTGCCTGTCCGGCGAGGTCCTGCTGGCGAAGAGCCTGCTGTCGGCGAGCCGGGAGGACCTCGCCGGCCTGCTCGCGTCGGTGAAGGCCGCCTGCCCGGTCCCGGTCGCCGGGGTCGTGTCCGACGGCCAGCGGTCGATCCGCCAGGCGGTCGGCGACGTGTTCCCAGGCGTGCCCTACCAGCTCTGCCAGTTCCACTACCCGCGCGAGGCCGCCCGGCCGATCTACGAGGCCGACCGGCACGCCAAGAAGGAGCTGAAGAAGAGGGTCCGCGTGGTGCGGGAGGTCGAGCGGTCGGCCGAGGGGCGAGAGGGCGCCGAGGCCGAGGCGGTCCGGGGCTACTGCTCGGCGGTGCGGAGTGCCCTGACCGACGACGGGCGGCCGCCGCTGGAGGCGTCGGGGCTGAAGCTCCACGCGCGGCTGGAGGCCGTGTCGGGGAGCCTGGCGCGGGCCGAGCTAAAAGGGGGCTCCCAGCGGGCCTGCGGCGGCTAGTACTACAGTTGCAGTTGATAAGCTGACCCCGTCATGACTCGTGTGCGGGGGCCTGGCGTGGCGGCGAAGCTGACATCTGCGGATGTCGAGGAGTGGGCAACCGAATTAGACGCCGCTGCGGCCTCGCTCGCCCGGCACTTCGCCCGATCCGAGCCGCGTGAGCGGGCGGCCGACTACCTCCGCGGCCTGCTCTCAGATGTTGGGCGGAAGAACGGCTGGCAACTCGCCGAGTGGGCCGGGGACGCCCGGCCCTACGGCGTCCAACACCTGCTCGGGCGGGCCGGCTGGTCGGCCGACGACGTGCGGGACGAACTCGTCCGGTACGCCCACCGCACGCTGGCCGACCCGGCCGGCGTGCTGATCGTGGACGAGACCGGGTTCCTCAAGAAGGGGACCAAGTCCGCGGGCGTCGGGCGGCAGTACTCGGGCACCGCCGGGCGGGTCGAGAACTGCCAGGTCGGGGTGTTCCTGGCGTTCGCCGGCCGGAAGGGCCGGGCCCTGATCGACCGGG
>CAXTPM010000654.1:0-3146 GCA_964245865.1 uncultured Fimbriiglobus sp.
GCGGCGACCGTTCGGCTAAACATCCAGGCTGTAGCGGACGAACCCATCGTCACGGGCGTATCCCGCCGACTCGTACAGCCGCCTTGCCTCGGCGTTGGCGTGGGCGGTGGCCAACTCTAGCCGCAGCGCCCCCGTCGCCACCGCGTGCCGGCGCGCCGCCTCCAGGAGTGCCCGCCCCACGCCGCCCCGCCGGGCTTCTGAGATGACGAACAGGTCGTTCAGCAGCCAGATTCGCCGGGCGGCAACCGACGAGAACAGCGGGTAGAGTTGGGCGAACCCTGCGATGGCATCCCCGGCCTCGGCTACCAGCAACACGGATTCGCCGTTGGCCATGCGCTCGGCCAGGAACGCGTGCGACGCCCCGAGGTCGGCGGGCCGGCCGTAGAACCGGCGGTAGGCGTCGAACAGCGGGGCGAGCGCGTCGAGGTCGGCCGGGGTCGCCAGGCGGACGGCTAATTCGATCATTGGACTAATTTCCGGTCTGGCCAGAATGGCTCGCCGGCGCCGAATGACACGCCTTCGTAGCGGTCCAGCACTAACAAAATTGGATTCGCGGCGGCTCGTCACGTCACGTCCCGCCATCGGCGGCGACGCCCGGCCCGGCGTCCTGATATGCGGCCGACCACGCTACACAACACCCCACGGCGCCGAAAGTCAGCAGCTGCGCGCTCGGGACGGCCACCGCCGCGAACAACAAGTCAAAGCCTTTCGGGTCTTGCAACGCTTCCCACCAAACCCACACTCCCGACGGCACCGCCACCCCTACGGCCAAAGAGACGGCAACGGACGCCCCGACCCGGTCCCGCCAACCCCATGCAGCCAAGCCGAACCCGGCCAAGGGGACGGCCCCCGTGAGCAGAAGGCAGGCCACGACAAGCATCTCCAAAGTTTTTGTTGGGATGGGGGCAAGTAGGCAGAGCGGCGCCGCAGCGCCGGCAACGCAGACCGCTACGGACAGTCGTGCGATTTGTGTGCCGATCGTCCTCTCCTCCTTCGCCCCAAACTCCGACGGCTTCACGCCCCCCTACTTCTTCGCCACCTTCTCCGGCTTCGGCTTCGGCCGCATCGGCGCCCCGGTGGTGCCGGTGCGGGCCTCGACCGAGAGAGCGTGGGCGGTCAGCCCCTCGCGGTTGGCGAGGTACACCACGTCGGGCGCGATGTCCCGCAGGCCCGCGCGTTTGAACTCGATGATGCTGGTGCGGCGGCGGAAGTCGTTGGCGCTCAGCCCTGAGGCGAAGCGGGCCGTGCCGCCGGTGGGCAGCACGTGGCTGGGGCCGGCGCCGTAGTCGCCGAGCGCCACCGGGGTCCAGGGGCCGAGGAACACCGCGCCGGCGTTGTCGATTTCGTCGGTGAACGCGGCCGGGTCGCGCGTCTGGACGTGCAGGTGCTCTGGGGCCAACTCGTTCACGATGTCGGCCGCGGCGTGCTTGTCGGCGCAGAGGATGAACGCCCCGTAGCGCTCGAGGCAGTCCCGCGCGAGGTCGGCGCGGCTGAGCTTACTCAATCGCTTCTCGAGCGCCTCCATCACTTCGTTTAAGAGCGGCTCGTACCACGTCACCAGGATCGCCACGCCGGGGGAGTGCTCGGCCTGGGCGAGTAAGTCGAGCGCCACGTAGTCCGGGTGCGCCGAGTCGTCGGCGACTACCACCACCTCCGACGGGCCGGCCAAACAATCGATGGCCACGGTGCCGTAGACGTGCTTCTTGGCGAGCGCGACGAACTGGTTGCCGGGGCCGACGATCATGTCAACTGATTTGATGCGGTCCACCCCGTAGGCCATCGCGGCAATGGCCTGGGCGCCGCCGACGCGGTAGACCTCGGTCACGCCGAGTTCGTGGCACGCGGCCAGCATCGCGGGGCTTCCGGCGCCGGTGTCGCGCGGCGGCATCGCCACGACGATCTCCTTCACCCCGGCCGCGACGGCCGGGCAGACGGTCATGAGCAGGGTCGAGGGGTACGCGGCCGCGCCCCCTGGGCAGTACACGCCCACGCGGTTGTACGGCCGGTAGCGCTGGTGCAACTCGTAACTGCCCGTCACGCGCAACTCCGCGTCGCGGTGCAGCAAGCCCGACTGGAACGAGTCGATGTTGTAGCGCAGGCGCCGCAGGGTATCCAGGAACTCGGGGTCGGCGGCGGCGTGCGCGGCGGCGAGTTCCTCGGGCTGGACGCGCACGCCGTCGGGCTTGAGCTTCACCTTGTCGAACTGCTCGGTGTACTTCAGCAGTGCCGACATGCCCGAGGTCTTGATGTCGTGGCAGATGCGCTCGACGGCCTGCGCGGGGCTGAGCGCCTGGCCGAACACGGCTTGGGTGAGCTTCTTGGCCTGGGGGCTGACGCTCTCGGCATCGACCCGGAACTGGTCGCGCAACTTGGCGACCTGCGCGGCGGCGCCCGACGCCGTCATGTCGATCTGCCGCACCTTCAGTCCAGGCATAGTAACCTCGCGCGGCCCGCGCGCCGGGGCGCCTCGGGCCGTCTACACTGCGGAATCTCTCAGCAGTCAATCTACCAACACGCCCGCCGGATCGCAACGAGCCGCTTTACGCAATTGCGGTTTTCGCAAGGCTCGGAGGCTCCGCGCGCCCGGAATGTTCCGGCTTCCCCCTTGCTTCGCGCCGCGCGGTCGGTTCTACTAGCGTCGGGGCGACAGACCCGGCCGACGGAGCGGACCAGCGCGATGCCCACCCTGCCCACCACGCCCGCCGCGAGCGACCTCTTCGAGCCGGACACGCACGACTGGCGCGGCAGACTCGCCTCGAGCGTGGCACTCATGCGCGAACTCAGCCGCTACTCCGACCCCGAGGAGATGTACGCGGTCTTCGCCGGCCGCATGAACCGCATCTACCCGACCACTCGCCAACTGAGCCTGTCGCGGCGCGGCCTGGAGTCGCCCGAGTTCCGCGTCAGCCGCTACAACCTCTGGCCCAATCCCACCAACCCGCGCAAGGAACCGAGTCGCCTGCCGGTGTACTCCGGCGGCGTGCTGGCCGACCTGCTCGACACCGACGAGCCGCGCGTGATCGACGACCTCGAACTCGCCGAGACCGACCCCGCGTTCGAGTACCTCGACGGCCAGCGCTCGCTCCTGAGTATCCCCATCTACGAGCACGGCGCGGTGGCCAACACGCTGGTGGTGGCCCGCGAGG
>CAXTPM010000655.1:0-3139 GCA_964245865.1 uncultured Fimbriiglobus sp.
GCTGGCGCTCACCGCCGAGGCTGATTTTAAGGACGGTGAGAAGCCGGCGGTGCTAGTCGTCCTTAAGAACACTGGCCCCGACACGCTCAAGGTCGGGTTCAGTCAGCAACTCGCGCCGACGCTCTTCGCCCGGCGCGTACACAAGACCCCCTTCGACGCCTCCGACAGCCCCTCGTACGCCATGATCACGCGCGTCGCGTTCGTCACCTGCGAGCGAGGAGACCGCGCGGGGGGCAAGGGGGTCGCCTCGCGCGACTGGTACGCCTTGCACGTGGACGGGGCGCTCCCCGCGTCGGTCGAGTTGAAGTCCGGCGGGGTCGAGCGGGCACGGGTGACGTTTAACCTGCCGCCCGGCGAGTACGACTTCGTGGCCGGCTACGGCAGCGGGGGCAACGAGGGGCGAAGCCTAGCCAGCGACTTGGTCGCGTTCGACGTAGACGCCGAGGGCAACGCCACCCACGCCGAGGTCGTGCGCAAGTGACGGGCTTCGTAGCCGGCATCACCGCCGCCGGCTGGGCCACCACGCCGCCGCTGCTCACCGCCGCCGAACTAGCAGCCCTCGCCGCCGGCCTCGAACCCCTGTCGGGCGCCGGCAACGCGCGCAACCTCCTCGACGTGCCCGCCGTCGTCGCTCTGGCCCGCTCCCCGGCGGTGCGCGCCCTCGCCGAGTCGGTGCTGGGGCCGGGCTGCGTGGCGGTGCGCGGGCTGCTGTTCGACAAGACGCCGGACTCGAACTGGAAAGTACCCTGGCACCAGGACTTGACGGTCGCCCTGCGCGACCAGTCCGACGCCGGCGGCTTCGGCCCGTGGTCGGTCAAGGGCGGCGTGGTTCACGCCCACGCGCCGCTCGCCGTGCTGGAATCGATGCTCGCGGTGCGCGTCCACTTGGACGACTGCGGCCCGGAGAACGGCCCCGTGCGTTTGCTCTCGGGCACGCACACCCTGGGCAAACTGTCGGGCGCCGAGATCGACCGCCTCGCCGCCGACCGCCCGGCGGAACTCGGCATAGCCGGGGCCGGCGCGGTCCTGGCGTTCCGGCCGCTGACCCTCCACGCCTCGAGCGCGGCGACCTGCCCCGGCCGGCGGCGCGTAGTGCACCTGGAGTTCGCCGGGTGCGAGTTGCCGGCGGGGCTGGGGTGGCGCTGGGAGGTGTGAGTGGGGGGCCGGCGCAGAACACGACGCCCCTCGAAGGCCCGGCAACTTCCGTCGCCGGGCCTTCCCCCCTGCCCTCTCAGCTCGGCTGGTGCCGGCCGCTACCGGTTCCCGGCCAGGCGGGCGCCGTCGCGCGCCGCCGGGTCGAGGTCGAAGCGGTCGTTCTCCATGACCTTCGCCCACGCGGCGGCGAAGTCGCGGGCGAACTTTTCCTGGGCGTCGCTCGCGGCGTACAGTTCCGCGACCGCCCGGAGTTGCGAGTTCGACCCGAACACCAGGTCCACCCGGCTCCCGGACCACTTGACCGCGCCGGTCTTGCGGTCCTTGCCCTCGAACACCCCCTCGGCGTTCGGTGACTTCTGCCACTCGGTGCCCATGTCGAGCAGGTTGACGAAGAAGTCATTGGTTAACGCGCCGGGGCGGGCGGTGAACACCCCGAGGCCGGTCCCATTGTGGTTGGCGCCCAGCACCCGCAGGCCGCCGAGCAGCACGGTCATCTCGGGGGCCGAGAGGTTGAGCATGAACGCCCGGTCAACCAGCAACTCTTCGGGCGTGCGGTTGGGCGTCCCCTTCAGGTAGTTGCGGAAGCCGTCGTGGGCCGGCTCGAGTACGGCGAACGACGCGGCGTCGGTCTGCTCGGCGGTCGCGTCGGTGCGGCCGGGGTGGAACGGAACCTTGACCTCGGTGCCGGCCTTCCGCGCCGCGTCTTCCACGCCGGCGCAGCCGCCCAGCACGATCAGGTCCGCCAGCGAAACCTTCTTGCCGCCGGGGGCAGAGGAGTTGAACTCCTTCTGGACTTGTTCGATCGCGGCGAGTGCCTTGGCCAGCTCGGCCGGCTGGTTGACGGCCCAGTCTTTTTGGGGCGCGAGCCGGACGCGGGCGCCGTTCGCCCCGCCGCGGCAGTCGGTCTTGCGGAACGTCGCGGCCGACGCCCACGCGGTGTTCACCAGCTCGCGGCCGGTCAGCCCCGACGCCAGTAGCTTGGCCTTGAGCGCGGCGGCGTCGGCGTCGTTAATCAGCGGGTGATCGACGGCCGGCACCGGGTCTTGCCACAACTGCGGGGTCTTCGGCACCAGCGCGCCGAGGTACCGGGTCACTGGCCCCATGTCGCGGTGGGTCAGCTTGAACCAGGCCTTGGCGAACGCGGCGGCGAACTCGTCGGGGTTGTCGTGGAAGCGCTTCGAGACGGCCGCGTAGGCGGGGTCCATTCGCAGCGCCATGTCGGTGGTGAACATGATTGGGGCGTGCCGCTTGGTCTTGTCGTGCGCGTCGGGGACGGTCCCCTCGCCCTCGCCCTTTTTGGGCGTCCACTGCCACGCGCCGCCCGGCCCCTTGACGAGTTCCCACTCGAAGCCGAACAGGTTGTCGAAGTAGCCGTTGCCCCACTTGGTCGGGGTCGAGGTCCAGGCGCCCTCAAGCCCGCTGGTGATGGCGTCGCCGCCCTTGCCGGTGCGGAACTTGTTCAGCCAGCCGAAGCCCTGGGCCTCGGTGGCCGCGGCCTCCGGCTCGGGGCCGACGTTCTTGTCGGGCGGCGCGGCGCCGTGGGCCTTGCCGAAGGTGTGCCCGCCGGCGATCAGGGCGACCGTCTCCTCGTCGTTCATCGCCATCCGGCCGAACGTCTCGCGGATGTCGCGCGCCGAGGCAAGCGGGTCCGGCTTGCCGTTCGGCCCCTCGGGGTTCACGTAAATCAGGCCCATTTGCACGGCGCCGAGGGGCTTCTCGAGTTGGCGATCCCCTGTGTAGCGCTGGTCGCCCATCCACTTGGTCTCCGGACCCCAGTAGATATCTTCTTGGGGTTCCCATACGTCCGCTCGGCCCCCGGCGAAGCCGAACGTCTTGAACCCCATGTCTTCGAGGGCGCAATTGCCGGCGAACACCATCAGGTCGGCCCACGAGACGCGGCTGCCGTACTTCTGCTTGATGGGCCACAAGAGCCGGCGGGCCTTGTCGAGGTTGGCGTTGTCCGGCCAACTGTTCAAGGGCGCGA
>CAXTPM010000656.1:0-1970 GCA_964245865.1 uncultured Fimbriiglobus sp.
GGCGGGTGCAGGCACTGGCGCTGCGCGTGCTGAGCGACCGGCTGGAGCACGGCGAGGGGGCCGGCTGGTGAAGATGACCGATTCGGCACTCGACCGCATGCGACGATACTACCAGGACATTCTGCCCCTGGAGCCGATGCACGGCTGGCGCTCGTCGCGCGACGAGGGTGGCCACACCCACTGCGAGTGCTGCTGCGCAACGATCTACCGGAACGACCCGGTCGTCGGCCGGGATGAGGCATCCGCCAAGGCGCGTGCTAAAGAGGCTGCGCAACGATCTACCGGAACGACCCGGTCGTCGGCGGGTATTTGAAGTACATCAGCGTCGTGTTCTGCCCCGAGTGCGTGGCCGACAACCCGCAACTGTTCCGTGAGTGGCTGGCCACGCAGCCGGGGTGACGCCTTTAGTAGTCCGCATTGCCCCCGTACACCCGCTCGCGCGGCGTCACCAGCCCCGCCACGCCCGCCCTCGCCAACACCTCCCGCTGTTCGGCCACGAACGCGCTAATGTCCATTACTTCCAGCAACTCCGGCCGCGCGAACTGCTCCAGCGCGTCGCCGCGTAGCCCCAACTGCACCGCGCGGCGTTCGAGTTTCGCGCCACTCGGGTGGTGGTCGGGATCCCACTGCACGCGCACGTTGCTCGCCGCCACGGCGCGCTTCCACTCGGCCTCGGCGGCGTAGCGCTCGGGCCAGAAACTCGACGGCACGGCCTCACCCAGTAGCGAGTCGAAGAAGCTTCGGCGGATACGGAGTGCCAGCGTGACTTCCTGATTCGGCTTGGTGCCCCAGCCGCTGCGGAACATCATCCACAGGAAATTCGGCTTGACCCAACTCATGCGGCTAAAGCTGAAGTCGCCGCCGAAGTGGCCGTGCCGCACCGCGTACCCGGCGATGGCGGGGTTGTACGCCTGATACACCACGACGGTGTCGGCATCGAACTGCGCCAGGACGTGCCGGCCCGAACCCGGCCAGTGCGGCAATTGAAGTCGGTACGGCTCGAAGTCGAGTGGCATTCCGCACGGACACGGATGAACCCCGCCGGGTTCGGATTCGCTCAAGTCCTACCCCACCCCCGGCCGATACTATTTGTTGCACTTCCTCTTGCAGCCTGCCGGCAGTCTGGGTAAATCGCCGCCCTCCGAGGGGGCCGTCCGGGCGCACGACGCGGCCCGGCCCCTCGCCAAGCGACTCGATTCGGCAAGGACGCCCATGACCGCCCCCCGCCGCCTGCTGGCCGTCGTGCCGGCGCTGCTGCTCTGCGCCCCCCTGGTCGCCTGCGCCCGGCAAACGCCCGAGGACGCGGTCGAGCGGCAACTCGTGGCCCAGGCCGCGCTCGCCAAAGCCAAGGACGCCCTCGCCGCCAGCCGCCCGGCCGACGCGGTGGGCGAACTCGAACGGGCGCTGCCGTGCGCCGACGGCGATTCGGCGTACCTCACCACCCTGAAGCAGGCTTACGCGGCCGAACTGGCCGGGGCGACCCCCGAGCGCGCGGCGGTGCTGAACGCCCGGCTGCAACTGCTCGGAAAGCCGCCGCAGCCGGTGAGCGTGGCCGTGCCGCCCCCGGCAGCGGCGAGTGAGTCCGGGGCGGCGAGTTTGAGGCAGGCCACCGCGCTGTTCCAGAAGGCCGGCACGTCGCCGGAGAAACTCTCGCTCGCCGCCGCCGCGTTCGCCTCGGCGTTCCAGTCGGTCGAACTCTCCGGCGAGCAGCACGCGGCGTGGGCGTTCTGCCGGCTGCGCGTGGCCCAAGACTCGCTGGAGAAGGGGGCGAACCCCGACGCGGTTCGCCGCGAGGTCGAGGACGCAATCAGGCACGCCCCGGCCCACGCGGAACTCAAGGAGCGCGCCGCCGCGATCCTCGCCAAACTCGCCACCCCCGCCGCCGCCGGCTCGGGCAACTTCCGCGTCGCCCCCGGCACTAGCCCCGCCGCCGCGAGCGCGCTGCCGTTCGCCGAGGCCAAGCGCCGCGA
>CAXTPM010000656.1:1980-3136 GCA_964245865.1 uncultured Fimbriiglobus sp.
GCGATCAGGCACGCCCCGGCCCACGCGGAGTTGAAGGAGCGCGCCGCCGCGATCCTCGCCAAGACGAGTGCCGCGCCCGCCGTCGCCGGCTCGGCCAACTTCCGCGTCGCCCCGAGTGCTAGTCCCGCCGCCGCACTCGCGCTGCCGTTCGCCGAGGCCAAGCGCCGCGAACTCGCCGCCCGCTGGTCGCCCACCCAGTCGGCGTGGAACCCGGCGTGCGAACTGGTGCTGCACGCCGACCCCGCGTCGTTCGAGAGCGCCACCCGGCAGAAGGCCGACGCGCTGGGCCTCGCAACAGTGACGCTCGATGCCGGGCGTGTGACTGGGCGCCGCATCGACTTGCTCTGCCCCGGCGAGTGGACCGACGCTTGCGCGCAGAGCCTTTCGCGCGAACTCATGCACGTGGTCCTCGCCGACCTGTTCCCGAGCGACGCCCCGCCGGTGTGGGTCGCGGTCGGCCTCGCGGCCCTGGCGACCTCCGAGGCCGAGCAGGCGCGCTACCGCCGGGCGCTCGACCGCCTGCAATCGGAAGGCAAGGCACTCACCCTCGACCAACTCGTGACTGCCAAGCGCGTCCCGGCGGGTGCCGTCACCGAGTTCCACGCCGGGAGCTTCGCGCTGGTCAAATACCTTGTCGGGTGGCGCGGCGAGAAAGCCTTCCTGCACGCGGTAGGGTTGGTGGGCCGCTACGGGGCGACCGGCGCGCTCAAGCAGGCGTATGGCGCCGAGCCGGCGGTGCTGGCAAAGGCGGCTCTGCGGTAGAAGCGAAGAATATTTAGCTGCGGAGGCGCGGAGGTAATGCAGGAGGAGGAAGAGTTGTGTTCGGAAAGCATAAACTCTTCCTCCTCCTGCATTACCTCCGCGCTCTCCGCGCCTCCGCGGCTAAATAATTTTTCCTACTGGTCGATCTTCGGCACCGCCGGCCGCAGGAACGCGCGGCGCTCGCGGGTGTAGTCCGCGTCGTCGTCGTCGAAGCCCTCGATGCTAATCACGTCCTTCGGCGCGTTGGGGTCGATCTCGACGGCGAGGGGCTGCTTGAACTCCTCGTCGCCGACGGTCAGCACCACCTGGCGGTTCTGGTCCGACGTCACCGCCAAGTCCGGGAGCAGCAGGCCCGTGTAGCTGTGAGAACCCAGCAGCCTCATGTGGCCGAACA
>CAXTPM010000657.1:0-3109 GCA_964245865.1 uncultured Fimbriiglobus sp.
CCCGTGGTGCTCGCGACGGCACGGGCCCGGAACGTCGCCGACGCACGCCCGCCGTGCGTCTTGCTCACCTTGGAGAACGTTACTTTCCGCGACCCGTCCAGCACGAACGCCGAGGGGTACGCCGTCTCTTGCAAGGCGTCCCAGCGCAGGCCGTACTGCTTGGTGAAGGCGTAGTCGGGGTCGAGTAGGAACGTGAACTCGGCGGGGTAGTCCTTGCCGCGGACGAACTCGTCGGCGTGGGCCTTCAGGTCGTCGGCCGGGCCGGGGTAGACGAACAGTATGCGCGCCTTTGCGGCCTTGAACTGCTCGGCCTTCGCCACGAACTCGGCGACCTGCTTGGTGCAGAGCGGGCACTGGTAGCCGGGGTAGCCGCGCAGTACCACCAGCACCACGGGGCCACCTTCAGCCACTTTCGAGAGCTTGGTCGGCTCGCCGCCGAGGGCTTTCAGTTCGAAGTCGGGGGCGACTTCGCCGCGCTTCGGCGGCGCGGCGTGGGACGTGGCGGCGACGAGCAGCGTTAGCGAGGCAACTAGTAGGGACTTCATCGGCGGACTCCGGTGCGGGGTGAGACCGCTGGGTCTACCGCATCCGCCGCCGCGCCTCTCAGGAAACCGCGGCCGGCGCCGCGGACTTCCGCCGCAGCCGCGCCACTGCCGCGAGGCCCAGCCCCGCCGCGGCGAGCACCGTGGCCGGCTCGGGCACCGGCGCGATCTCGTTAGTCAGTCCGTAGAAGTGGAATGTCGCGGCGGCGTTGGCCGGGGCGAAGGTCACGCTCTGGCTGGCGCCGGTAGCGACGTAGGTGAGGTTGATGGCGTAGGCCTGATCGCGCCGGATGGCCGAGTTGGTCGTGGCAATGTTGTCTTCGTTCACCCGGAACGTCTGGGAGCCGATTGTAATGTCGGTGGTGCGATCCGGGTTCGTGGCGTCGCCCCACGGCCGGGCGTAGACGCGCACCGAGTACGTCGCCCCCGCCGTCAGGCCGCTGAGCGTGACCGTCCGAGTTGTCGGGGCGGCGCCGCTGTATAAGAAGTCGTTCATCAGCCCAGCGACGTTGCCGGCGGGGGCGGTGTAGCCGAACGCGGTGGCGGCGCCGCCCGAGTTCCCGCTCTGCGCGGCGAGGCCAAGAATGTTGGTGAACGCGAAGTTGGTCGCCCCCAGGCCGGTCGTGCCGACCTTCTGGAACAGGACGCCGTTGACCGTCGGCGCCGCGCCGACCTCGCCGAAATCGACACTGGCGGTGTACGTCTTCGCCGAGCTAATCTGCGAAGTCGCGTCGTTGGTGAAGTTGAAGTAACTGATTGTTTGGGCGCTGGCCGCGAAGGGGGACAGTAAGAGCGCGAGAACGGTCCAACTCAGTCGAGGCATGATAGGCAACCTAGCGGAAATAGTCCGGCCGTGCCGCAACCGTAGCACGATTTTGCTGGGATGGCGGAATTCGCGCGAATTATTGGGCAAGTCGCCGCCCGCTACGACCGGACATGCCCCGGCCCCGCTACTTCTCGAACAGCGCCTCCACGAACGAGTCCGGCTCGAACGCGTCCAGGTCGTCGAGTCCCTCGCCGACGCCGATGTACTTCACTGGGATGCCGACCTTACCCTTGATGGCGAAAATCGCCCCCCCCTTCGCCGATCCGTCGAGCTTGGTCATGACTACGCCGGTGCACTTGACGGACTTGGTGAACTCCTCGGCCTGCTTGACGGCGTTTTGACCGTTGGTACCGTCCAATACCAGCAGTACCTCGTGCGGCGCCCCCGGAATCTGCTTGGCGACGACCCGGTGAATCTTCTCCAGCTCGCGCATCAGGTGGACTTGCGTGTGCAGCCGGCCTGCGGTGTCCACGATCAGGACATCGAACCCGCGCGCCTTGGCCTTCTCGCAGGCGTCGTGGGCCACCGCCGCCGGGTCGGCCCCCTGCCCCTGCTTGACGATCTCACATCCAATGCGGTCGCACCACACCGACAACTGTTCGACCGCCGCGGCGCGGAAGGTGTCGCACGCGGCCACCAGCACCTTCTTGCCGTCGAGCTGGAAGCGGTTGGCGAGCTTGGCAATGCTCGTAGTCTTGCCGGAGCCGTTGACGCCCGCGATCATCACCACGGTGGGCTTGGCGTCGCTCCACTGGATGCCGCCGGCGGCGTCGCCGAGCAGGTTGCGCAACTCGGAACGGACGAACAGCTTGACATCGTCGCCGACCTCGCGGTCGATGTAGGCCCGGCGGACGCGCTCGACCACCTGGGTCGCCGCGGCGAGGCCGACATCCGCGAGCAGCAATTGGTCCTCCAACTGGGCCAGGAACGCCTTGTCCACCCGACGGGCGCCGGTGAAGAGGCCCACCACCCCGGCGAAGGCGCTCCGGGTCTTGCCGAGTCCGGTCTTGAGTTTGGCGAAGAAGCGCCCGATGACCATGCCGTCAACTCCGTCCAGCGGGTGGGGGTGTGCGTGTGTCGGCATTGTAGCGGCCGGGGTGTGTCCCTAGAATTGCGGGACCACCGGCGCCGCCCCGTCAGAGTCGCCGGCCCCGGTTCATTCCGTTCGAGAGTGTCATGGCCGACCCGCGCCCGCTGCCGCAAGTCATTCCCCCGTCGAACGCCCCGGCGCCCCCCGCCGAGGAGGCGTTCGCGCTCCCCTCGATCCAGCTCAGCCGGCGGGTGAGCATCTACTTGGGCCTGGCGCTCCTGGTGACCCTCGCGGCGCTGCTGTACTGGTACCTGGCGCGCGAGACCCGGCGGGCGACCTCCCGGCAGTGGCTCGACTACACCCAGGCGGGGTCCGACGCGGCCAACTTCGCCGACATTAACAAAGGCACCGTCGCCGGCAGGGTCGCCAAACTCGACCTCGCGCGCAGTCTGTTGGGCGAAAAGGGGATCGCCACCCTGGGCCGCAACGACACGGGCGTGCGGAACGAGGGGATCGGCAACATCGAGAAGGCGCGCGAGCAGTTCCTCGAACTCGCCAAGGAGTTCGCCGGGGACAAGACCCTCGGCGCCGCCTGCACCCTCGAAGCCGCCGAGGCCGAACTGGCGCTGGTGGGCATCCCCAAGGACGCGAACACCACCGAGCCGCGCGGGACGGTGCTGCGGGCCGCGGAGTTGACGCGCGAGGCGGCGA
>CAXTPM010000658.1:0-3108 GCA_964245865.1 uncultured Fimbriiglobus sp.
GTGGCGTCGGAGTTGGGCCGCGAGCCGGCGGCGACGGCCGACCCGCTGGCGCTGGCGCCCGACTACGCCGACCCCGGCGCGGCGCTCCCGGCGGCGCGCATTTCGGCCAGCAAGGCGAGCGTCGCAGCGGTGGCGGCGCTGCACGCGCTCTGCACGCTGGAGCCGGGGCCGGCGGCGAGTTGGCTCGTCGCGCTCGCCACCGTGCCGGGGCTGTTCGAGGAGCCGTTCCGCACGCGCAAACTTACGATTGCCCGCCGGGCCGACTGCCTGGTCTGCGGCGCCCCGGCGCCCCCACTGGCGCAGGGCGACCTCGACGCCGAACTCTCCCGCGCCCTGGGCCGGCTAGGGGGCGGGCCGTGATTCGCCGACTGCTGGGGCGCCCGGACCCGGCCCCGGTGGGCTGGCAGTACCGCGGCCGCGACTACTGGACTTCGCCGGTGCCGTGGTGCGCCGAGTCCCTGCTGATGGCGCTGCCGGAAGCCGACTGGCGCCGTCACCGGCGCGCGGAGTGGGCGGCGGGGCTGCCGGGCCTGCCGCCGCTGCCGGTGCGCGCCGCCGAGGTCGCCGGGCCGGGCGGCACGGCCGCGCGCGTGCTCGTCGCGCCGATGGTGTCGGGGCCGACGACGCTCACGGTGAGCGACCGCGGCCGGGCCGTGCGCCGGGTCAAGGTCGCGGTGCTGTCGCGCGCCGAGTTCGGCGCCGGCATCCGCGCGAGTGCCGGCGCGACCGTCACCCTCGCCGGGCGGAGTGTGGCGGCGCGGCGGGCGGCGGGGCGGGATGTCGAGGCGGTGACGATTAGCCTGAGCTTGCGCTCCCGCTACGCGCTGTGGCCGTGGGCGGCGGGGGGCGAAGTGCGCCTGGACTGGCTGGACAAGCGCGGCGCCGTGGTGCGCTCGGCCAGCGTGGCCGTCGCCGAGTCGGCGTTCGCCCGGCGGCGGCTGGACCTCGCGGTTCAACTCCCCGGCCCGCTGCCGCCGGGCCAGTCGCGCTTCGCCTGGAGCGTCGGCGGCTCAGCGGTGGCGCGCACGACCCTCGTCGGCCTGTCGCGCCGGCGCTTCCGCGACTCGATCCGCCTTGTCGAAGTCGGCTTCGCGCTGGAGCGCAACGGGGAGCGGGCGGCGGTGCGGGCGCTGCCGCCGCAGTACCGGGGGCCGGCCGCGCCGCGCTTCGTGGTGAAGTCGGGCCTGAGCGGCGCGGCCGGGGTGGCGCCCTTCGCGGTGCGCCCGACCGGCCCCGCCCCCCCCACCGGCGCGGGCTGGGCGGTAGCGATCGTGGTCGGCGACCGCGACGCCGAGGTTTCGCCGGCCCTGAGCGAGATGCCGCCGAACCCCGCGTGGACCGGGTTCGAGTTGCGCCTGGGGCCGCGCGCGCTCGGCCAGGCGGCGCTCTGCCCGGTGCCGTCGGCGCGCATCGACGCGGAGGGCGGGTTCAAGCCGCCGCCGGAGTTCGACTGGTCGAGCGCCGCGGACGACGAACTACTGGAGCGCCTGGCGAAGTTGGGGCCGGACGGCGCCTAGCCCCTCCAGCGCTCGGAGTCCTCTTCCCACGGGTCGCGCGTCGCCTGGTGGGCCTGGTACATCCGCCAGTTCTGGAACGCCAGGAACCCGAACAGGACCATCATGTACGGGCCGGGGGTCAGCGGCAGGTACTGTAGGATCGGCGAGTCGATCCTCATGAGCACCGAGAGGCCGACGAGCGCGAGCGCCCCGCCGACCACCACGCCGGTGAGGTGCGCCGGGGGCACGGGGCGGCGGACGCCCAAGAGGTGCAGAATATTCACCAGCGACTGCCCGCCGTCGAGCGGGTAGACGGGGAGTAAGTTTACGAGCGCCCAGGTGATGTTCTGGAACAGCAGGAACTGGTAAGCCAGCCAGAGCAACTCGTCGTGCCGTGTCCAGTCCACGCTGCGCTCGGAGAGGTACAGTAGCGCCCCGAAAGCGAGGTTCACCGCAACGCCGCCCAGGCACGTGAGCAAGTCCGGCCAGCCCCGTCGCGGGGAACCGGCGTCGAACGAGGCGTACCCCCCCATCGCGTGCAGCACGATGTGCGACGGCTTGCCGAACGCCCACCCGACCACCGAGTGGCCGAGTTCGTGAATCAGAATCGAGAACAGGACCGTCACCACCCACAGCGCGAGGTGGAGCGGCTCGGCCGCGCCGGAGAAGCCGAGGAACACCGTCGCCAGCCAGAACCACGGGCTGATGCGCACGGGGTAGCGTCCCAGCCGGAAATTGATGTCGAGCGGCGTCGGCGCGGCGAGTTGCGGGAACACGGTACGGCCCTCTGCTGGCGGTCGCGGTACGGAATCGGCCCACTTCGGCCTGTCCGCCGTCGCGCCACCACGCCATCATACTCTAGTACACCGCCCCCGCCCACTTAGGGATCGCCGATGCCGACCGACTGGGCCGAGTTCCGGGCGCAGTTCCCCGTCACGGAGCGCTACGCCTACTTCGACCACGCCGCCGTCGCGCCGCTGCCGCTCGCCGCGGTGCGCGCCCTCACCACCTACGGCGAGCGCCTGGCCGCGCACGGCCTCGGCGACATCCACCACTGGGTGGCGCGCGTCGCCGAGGTGCGGGCGCTGGCGGCGAGACTCGTCGGCGCGGCCAACCCGAACGACGTGGCGTTCGTCCCCAACACCACCACCGCGATTGGCCTCATCGCCGAGGGGTTCCCCTTCGAGGCCGGCGACGAGGTGCTGCTCGCCGACCAGGAGTACCCCTCGAACCAGTACCCGTGGCTAAACCTGGCGCACAAGGGCGTCGTGGTGCGTACTGTGCCGAGTGTGAACCACCGGGTGCCGATCGACGCGATTCGCGCGGCGATGACGCCGCGCACGCGGCTCGTGTCGAGCAGCTTCGTGCAGTTCGCCACGGGGTTCCGCCAAGACCTCGCTCGCCTCGGCCAACTGTGCCGGGAACGCGGCGTCTTCTTCTTCGTGGACGCCATCCAGGGGCTGGGCGCGTTCCCGCTTGACGTGAACAAAATGGGCATCGACGCCTGCGCTGCTGATGGGCACAAGTGGCTGCTGGCCCCCGAGGGCGCGGGCATCCTGTACATCAACCCCGACTGGATCGACCGCCTGCGCGTGATCGGCGTCGGGGCGCA